>JAHFAC010000024.1:0-9403 GCA_023250755.1 Bacteriovoracaceae bacterium
GGGCGGTGGCTTATGTGCTTCGCACGAACCCAGATCCCAGCGTTCGGAGCTCGATGCCGATTGGGCTTAAGCCACTGGAGTCGAGTCGTCCAGTCAGGCGCGCAAAAATCGTGGTGGGCAAGGACACTCGCCTTTCAGGCTACATGATTGAGCAGGCCCTCGCTTCGGGGATTTGCTCCATGGGCGCTGATGTGATTTTGATTGGCCCGCTTCCCACTCCTGGAGTGGCATTTGTGACTCAGAGTATGCGCGCTGATGCCGGGGTCATGATTTCGGCCTCGCATAATCCTTATTTCGATAATGGGATTAAAATTTTTTCCGCGGATGGCTATAAGCTCCCTGACGAAATGGAAGATGAGATCGAGCGACTGGTTTTTTCGAAGGATATGGATAAATTCCGCCCGACTGCCGATTTAGTGGGTAAAGCCTTTCGTATTGACGATGTGCATGGACGGTATCTCGTTTTTTTGAAATCACTTTTTCCGAAGGAACTCGATCTTCTCGGGATTCGCCTGACTTTAGATTGCGCCAATGGGGCCGCTTATAAGGTTGCACCTTATGTGTTTGAAGAGCTGGGTGCCGAAGTGATCAAGAAAGGGGTGAGCCCTAATGGTCTTAATATCAATGACAAGTGTGGCGCTCTTCACCCTGAGGCCATTGCAGGTGCAACCGTTGAATATCGGGCCGATATCGGAATCGCGCTGGATGGGGATGGAGATCGCTGCCTTTTGTCAGACGAGAACGGTGAAATCGTCGATGGGGATCAAATTATTGGGCTTTGTGCGATTCAAATGGCTGCAGAAAAAACTCTTGCTAAGAATACAGTGGTGACGACGCCCATGTCCAACGTGGGACTAGAACTTACACTGCGGGATTATGGGATTTCGATGGTGCGTGCGCAGGTGGGTGACCGCTATGTGGTTGACAGTATGCGTAAGGGCGGTTTTAATCTTGGAGGTGAGCAATCGGGACATATTGTTTTTCTGGATCAATCTACAACAGGGGACGGAATTGTTGCAGCTCTCAAAGTCTTAGAGGCGATGAGGCGTACGGGTAAGCCACTTTCAGAGTTAAAGAAAGCGATCCGACTTCTCCCTCAAGTTCGTGAAGATGTTCGTGTTTCAAGAAAAGAGCCTTTTGAGAACCATTCAGAAATCGCTTCATCTATTGCCTCTGCACAAGAGGCTCTCAAAGATCGGGGTCGTGTTTTTGTCCGTTATTCGGGCACTGAATCTCTCGCGCGAGTTTTGGTTGAAGGGGAGGACCATCAGCAGATTCAAACCCTTTCACGAAAGATTGCTTCTAGTATCCAACGTGTATTAGGGTAGCTGTGTCATGCGATTGGGTGTCAATATCGATCATTTGGCCACATTGAGACAACTTCGCGGAACTCCCTATCCGGATTTATTAGAGGGGGTTCGCATCATCGAGACTGCTGGAGCTCATCAAATTACGATGCATCTGAGAGAGGATCGCCGTCACATTCAAGATAAAGATGTGCATCAAATACGGACTCAAACAAGCGTTCAATTGAATTTAGAAATGGCTGCAACTGATTTTATGGTGCGATTTGCAAACCGAGTCAGGCCGGATTGGGTCTGCTTGGTGCCAGAAAAGAGGCAAGAGCTTACGACTGAAGGCGGGCTTGATGTGAGTCGAAATCAAAAGCATTTGCGTTCAGTCATCCAGAAATTAAAAAAGACAGGGATCCGAGTCAGCCTTTTTATTGAACCGAGCCAAAAAGCCGTTGAATCGAGTCAAGATTTAGGGGGAGATGCTGTTGAACTCCACACAGGGCGATTTTGCTTGGCCACCCAAAGTCCCCCAGGCTCTCGTTTGCGGAGTTTAGCTCAGAAAGAGCTCTTAAGGATAGAGAAGGCGGCGCGTCTTGCGCAACAGAAAGGACTTCATGTCCATGCCGGACATGGGTTTGATTATGAAAATATCCGTGATGTTGTCAATCTTGGGATTGACGCCACACAGCCCAATCAACTCCCGCTGATTGAGGAGTTCAATATCGGGCACTCAATTATTTGTCGTGCTGCCCTGGTTGGACTTGAGCGTGCGGTTCGTGAGATGGTATCAGCTATTCAAGCGCCTTGAAGGAGGAGAATTTCATGTCTCTACCCATTCCACTCAGGATCTGTACCAGTAACGAGATGCGAGAGTTGGATCGAATCGCTGATCAGGAATATCAAATCGATGCAAGCATCTTGATGGAAAACGCGGGCCGTGCTGCCGCTCAAATCCTACTTGAGCGTTTTCCAAATGCCGGGCGATCAACTGAGATTCTAATTTTTGCTGGAAAAGGAAATAATGCAGGCGATGCCTTTGTTGTCGCTAGGCGATTGCTTTGTCTAGATCGAAAAGTTCGTGTATTTACTTTGAATGATACCTCTGGCTACGTTGGGCCAGCGCTTAAAAATTATGAAATTCTAAAAAGGATGAAGGCAAAGCTCATTCAACTTGAAAATAGTGTTGATTTAGAAGCCTTTTTCAAGAGTTCTACTGGGCCCTTCACAGTAGTGGATGGAATTCTCGGGACAGGACTTAAAGGAAAATTGGATGGGATTTATTACGACGTCGTTGAGATGATCAATGGTCTCAAAGCAAGTGAGGTGATTTCAATCGACATTCCTACTGGAGTCAGTGGTGATACGGGAAGTGTTCATGGAACTTCGATCATTGCTGCACTGACAGTTTCTCTCGGTTTTCCGAAGCTGGGTCATTTTTTGCCGCCAGGTGCGGCGAGAAGAGGTGAGTTGGTCAACGTCGATATTTCTTTACCCCCGCGTTTTCAAAAAGAAGGAGACAAATTTCTTTTGATGAAATCTCCCATGTGTTCGCTTCTTAAGGAGCGAGATCGTTACGGTCACAAAAACAGTTTTGGCCACACTCTTTTGGTCGGAGGTAGCCCGGGCCGAATTGGTGCAATCGCTATGGCTGCCCGAGCTTGTCATAAGATGGGGACGGGACTAGTCACTGTGGCTACTTGGGATGACTGCATTGATTCCCTGGTGATTAAGCTTCCGAATGAAACTATGTCCGTTCCGGTTCGCTTAAGTGGGCCAGATGCAGAGACCTACAAGCGGAGTTTGTCTGGGTATTCATGCATCGTTGTAGGTCCTGGTTTAGGCCTTCGGAACGAAGGCAAGATTCTCATGCAAGAACTCCTCACTCATTATTTCGGGCCTTTGGTTCTAGATGCGGATGCATTAAATTTAGTTGCGGATTATAAACTCCATGATCTTTTGGTCAAGCGTCGTGGGGCTCCAACAGTTCTCACTCCTCATCCGGGTGAAATGGCGAGGCTCCTTCATATCTCTAAAGATGAGGTGATGGAGAATCCAGCCCAAGCGGTGCGCAACGCCGTTAAGCTCACTCATGCGACTGTGATGCTCAAGGGAGCGTCCACGTTGGTGGGGTCAGCAGACGATATCCTTTATTTGAATCATTATCCCAATGATGGAATGGCGACAGCCGGGAGTGGGGATGTCCTCGCTGGGATGATCGGTGGATTATTGGGGCAGAAAATTGACCCGCTCCAAGGTACTTTGCTCGGGATTTACCTGCATAGCTTAGCAGGAGATTTTGCGGCAAAAACATTTGGACATCGGAGCATGACGGCTCCTGACATCATAGAGAACATCAGCAATGCCTTCAAAGATATCAAAGCTACGCCCGAAACAACCTTCCCTGTGGAAGGTTGTACACGGTTGCTCTGAAGCCAGACTGGCAAAATTAGCGATTGAACTAGCGGCTGAATTAAAAAGAGGCGATCGCGTGCTCCTGCGCGGCCCCATGGGAGTCGGCAAGTCGACTTTTGCGCGTGCTCTACTGATCGCGCTTAAAATCGAGCAGCCCCCTGAGGGGAGTCCCAGCTTTGCGATTGTTCACGAGTATCATTCACCAGGAGGAGGCGTAGCTCATATGGACCTCTTTCGGCTTCAGTCCGAGCAAGAAGTTGAGGAGGCTGGTCTCTCCTCGTATCTTTGGGAGCGGTCCTTGATTGTGATCACCGAGTGGTCCAACTCATGGCCTGAATTTGAGGCAGAGGTTTTGAAGTCTACGTCATCTTCAACGGGTGAGTTTCGTGCCTGGTGTGTGGACCTTGCGTTTCATTCACCACTGGCACCACTGGCCCCGCTGGCATCAGTGCCGGAGACTATGCGCGACGTTCGAGTCGAAGTGGTTTAGGGTTTATTTGCGGAGTGGAGTTGTTCCAACTAGGGCAAGAGCTTGGGGCAGAACTTCCTGCAAGCTCTTGGATGAGATCACAGCCAGGATCCCTCGGCATGCGATGAGGTCGCCCACCCGGAGCAGTGAAAGCCACTCTTCTTGCTCGACACCAAAGGCTGCTCTCACTACGTTGCGATGACTCATGACATTAGTCATGGTACCAGGGGGTGGAAACTCTACATAGCCGCTCTTGATAAAATAATTCCAAACCTCAGGGACGATACGAGGATCCCATTTGAGGCCTTTCCATAAAAAAATACGATCTTTTGGATTTACGGCGGCGGCTCCAATAAAAAGAGGCGCGGGACTTTCTGGTGTGGCAGCGCTTACTGCAAGAAAAAGTGAAGAAGATGTTCCACTCTCAATCAGAAGAGTGAGTCCTCGAGCGAGTGGGTCCTGTGAAAATTGAAGCCGCTGGCTCTCCCAAAGAATAAGAGGATTTTCCATTTGAGGTGGGGTTTTTCGCTGAGAAGGCTGGATTTTGAGCTTAGTGTTTTCATTTAGGGGCCCCTCCTCAGTGAGGCTCATTGAAATTGAGATTTCAGGGGCCAAGGCAGGGGGTGTTGCAGGCGGAATACCTGAAACTTCGAGCTCAAATCCAGAAGAATCTTCTGAGGTGATCGTAATTTCTGGAGCTCCTGCTGCTTGATGAGGGCTAGGAGAAGAAGCGACGGACGCTTTTTCGTTCTCATTGGGAACGAGGGTCAAATGGGGTTGTTCAGGGGACTCTGGATGACCATAACCACTTGTTTTTGTATTATTTTTTCTATTAAATAAGGGGTTTATGAGTGTTCCTGCTTTTGTTTTTGTCATAGAACTTTGAGTAGTCTTTCTCCCTCCTATGCTTTTCGGATCTTTCTTAGAAAAATCAAATTTGTCGAAGCCTATATGAAAAAGGATTAGTAGTTGACGCTGTAACTACAGCATGATACGCCCATTTTAAGTTTTCTCGAGAGGGAAAGGGAGAAAAAAAGATGCGTTTGACCTCAAAAGGACGGTACGCCGTCCGAGCAATTTTAGATTTGACCTTCAACTCCAATGGACGCCCTGTGCGTCTTCAGGAAATCTCTGAACGACAGAAGATTTCACTTCATTATTTAGAACAACTTTTTCGTCGACTTCGCAAAGGTTCAGTGGTCAAGAGTGTTCGAGGTCCAGGCGGGGGCTATGTGCTTGCCCGCTCTATGGATGATATTTCGATCAAGGATGTTTTGGTGAGTGTGGGTGAGAACATCAACCCGGCGCGAGATCTGATTGGTTCCACTGACCTTAAGAGTGATACTGTTGAATTTGTTTTGACCAAGAGTTATTTTGAGAATCTTGGCTTGATTATGCAGGAGTACCTGACCACCACGTCCGTAGGCGATCTGATCCGTAAGGCGCGTGGAACGCAAGAACTCACCAAGGCCGCTTCAGCTAAGCAAGAAGCAGCTCAAGCTCCCGCTTCTCAGCCCAATGTTGGTCAAGGTGTTGGCCAGCATGTCGGAAAAGCCCGCGATTTATCTTGATTCAAATGCAGGAGCACCTCTTCACCCTCGGGTGTTACAGGCGCTCATCCCTTTTTTTGAGTCTAATTTAAAGCCTTTTCCTGCGAACCCTTCCAGCATCCACTCGCAGGGGCGAAAAGCGAAACGGCTTTTAGCTGAGGCCCGTGAACAAGTCGCGTTTTCCCTCGGCGATCAAGTAGATCCTGAACAAGTGCTCTTTACTTCTTCAGGAACAGAAGCAAATCAGCTGGCGATCCGCTCAGTTTTCGAGCCACTCTTCAATTCAGTAAAAAGTCCGCATTGGATTACCACTCCGGTAGAGCATGACTCAGTTTTGCAAATGGTAGATTGGGTAAAAGTAAGAGGAGGGGAGGTGAGTTTTCTCCCGGTGGATGAGACAGGAGCCCCCAAAATGGAGACTCTCAAGAGTCTTTGGCGGCCTGATCAGACAAGATTGGTGAGTTGCGTTTGGGTGAATAATGAAACCGGGGTGGTGAGTGACGTTTTGTCTTTAGCCGAATTCATACGAAGCCAGGGGGGTGTGTTTCATCTCGATGCTGCTCAGGCTTGGGGGAAAGTTCCTCTGGATGTACGGAAAGTAGGTGCTGATTTCATTGCCCTCTCAGCACATAAAATTGGTGGATTATCTGGTACGGGTGCCCTTTGGGTTAAACCTGGAAGACCTGTACAGCCACTCCTGCTTGGAAAGCAAGAAAAGGGTCGACGAGGTGGAACAGAAAATTTAGTAGGAATTATCGCTATGGGAGCGGCCGCTTCGGGAATTGATGCTTTGGTCTGGTCTGACTTATTGGAACCATTGCGTGACCGTTTAGAAAATGCTATCTGCCAGCGAATTCCGGGGACGCGAATCAATGGAAAGGGCGCTCGAAGGGTTGCCAATACGCTTAACCTGAGCTTTGATGGAGTTGAGGGAGATGGTTTGGTCATGGCGTTAGATCTAGCCGGCTATTCAGTGAGCTCGGGCTCCGCTTGCTCTAGTGGAGCATTGGAGCCTTCCCATGTCCTTTTAGCATTGGGACGAACTCGTCAGCAGGCGATGGCCGCCCTCCGCATTTCTCTTCATAATCGAGAGAGTTGGGATGCATTAGAAAAATTTGTGAGTACTTTGACAGAAATTATAATGAGAATGAGGACGGCAGCAACACCCTCTTGAAATGAGTTTGACCCTATGACGAAGGCGATTAAAAATACAAAGGTTTTGGTTGCAATGAGTGGGGGGGTGGATAGTTCTGTCACCGCAGCCCTTTTGAAAAGCCAAGGGTACGACGTTATTGGCGTTCACATGCAATTATGGGATCATGGGCAAGCTAATTTACAGCGTTTTGGAGGCCGTTGTTGCTCGGTGATTGACTCGAATGATGCCAGACGCGTTTGCGATAAAATCGATGCCCCCTATTATGTGATCAATGCTCAGGATGTTTTTAAAGATAAAGTTGTGGATTATTTTGTCCATGAGTACCTTCAGCAAAGGACTCCAAATCCCTGTGCACAATGTAATAATCAAATTAAATTTAACTACCTATTTCAAAAGGCGGATGAACTGGGTTGTGATTTGGTAGCAACGGGTCATTACGCCCAGACCAGTCAAGATGCGACCTCTGGGTTACCCAGACTTTTAAAGGCCACTGATCCGCAAAAGGATCAAAGCTATTTTCTTTTTGGGCTCACGCAAAAAGCACTCAAACGAACTCTGATGCCTTTGGGCGGAATCCCGAAAATCATGGTTCGAAAGATGGCTGAGGAGTTTGGCCTGACAGTCGCACAAAAAGCGGATAGTCAAGAAATCTGCTTTATCAGTGACGAGGGCTATAAGGATTTTATTGAAAAACGAACGGCTCCAGCTTTGCGTCCACGTGGGGTGATTCAGACTAAGGAGGGATCAATTGTCGGCGATCATGATGGTTTGTTTAGATACACGATTGGACAGCGCAAGGGGCTCAACCTGTCAGTGAAAGATCCTGATAAATATTTTGTGACCGGGTTTGACTCTGCTAGGCAAATCTTATTTGTCGGACCTGAGTCTGCTTTATTCCATAAGGAGATGATGGCTAATCACATCAATTGGATTCGTCCACAAAATGGAATTCAAGGGTTGCGTTGCAAAGCTAAAATCCGCTCTCGCCATGAGGAATCCATTTGCAGAGTCACGCTTTTTGAAAATGACACGGTTCACGTCGAGTTTGATGAGGCGCAAAGGGCTATTACCCCGGGGCAGGCTGTTGTTTTTTATCAAGAGGACGAAGTTTTAGGAGGAGGCTACATTCATAGTGTGGGCCCCACTAAAGAAGGCGCTCATAAGTAGAAAATCATAAAATATGCGGTACGTCCTTAAAACACTGGGTTGCAAGGCCAATGCATTTGACGGCCATCTGATTGAGGCCGAATTGCAAAAGCGCGGATGGGCGCCCTCAGAAAAATCAAGTGGTGACGAAGTAAAACTCTGCGTTGTCAATACCTGCACAGTTACGGATGAGGCTGATCGACAAAGCCGAAAATTAGCATCTCGCCTTTCGCGTCAGTATCCGCATGCGAAAGTGGTCGTAACGGGATGTGCTGCTGAGGTGGATCCAGAGCGCTTAGCCTCCTCTCATGGCATTCATTATGTTGTGGGTAATCGGGATAAGCCTCGCCTGGTAGAGTTGGTTCTGAATGCTCTTGGTGATCCTAGCACTCAGGGTGAAGTGCTAGGCATTGCTGAAGGATATAACGAAATGCTCTCAAAGCATCCCATGGACCGAGAGTGGCCAATGCCCAAGGGATGGGAGACGATCTCATCTGTCGGGCCCGTCGGGCTAGGGAATAGAACACGGGCTTTTTTAAAAATTCAAGAAGGCTGTAATTCGTTTTGTACATTTTGCGTGATTCCTTATGCTCGCGGCCCTAACCGGAGTATTTCAATTCATGATATCGTCCAGCAGGTTCAAGGGTTGGTTCGCGATGGCGTCCGCGAAATCATTCTTACTGGAACTAATATCGGTGATTATGGAAGTGACTGGGCCCCTTCTTTTTCTCTAGCTCAACTTTTAAGATCTATTTTTAGCGAAACCTCAATCGAGCGTTTGAGAGTCAGCTCTCTCAATCCGAGCGAAATTACACCTGAACTTTTAAATCTCATGAAAATCGAGGAGCGATTTTGCCCTCACTTTCATGTTTCACTCCAGAGTCCACACAGCAGGATTTTGCGATTGATGAAACGCCAATACCGCTGGGAAGAGGTCAAGACCTGTCTTGAGTCCATTTCTGAGGTGGCAAGAACTCGAGGTCGCATTTTTGTCGGAATGGACCTGATTGCGGGTTTTCCGGGGGAGACCGACGAAGAGTTTCATTGGACTCTTTGCGCTCTTAAGTCGCTTCCGTGGAGTCGGCTCCATGTTTTTCCCTACAGTGAGCGAAGCGGTACGCCGGCTACTCGCTTGCCGGCTTCCGTTCCTGTGGCGGAGAGGCATCACAGGGCGCAGCTGTTGAGGGAGCTGAGTCTGAGACGCCTCACTCACACTTACCAGACGGCACTGGATGCTTTGCTTTTGACTCAAAAGCCACTGAGCTCAGTGCTTTTAGAGCGAGGAGGGGGAGGATATTCAGCTGATTATTTAAGAGTCTCTGCAGGGAATAAAAATATACCATTTCAATGGGTTAACAAGCTTGTATCCATCTAT
>JAHFAC010000024.1:9441-12368 GCA_023250755.1 Bacteriovoracaceae bacterium
CCAGAGAAAATTCAGGTCGATCCTGCTGCTGGAGATGTTGTATTATTGGGCCATATTGTGGGCTGTGAGATTGACAATACTAGACTAACGCTGTAAGTCATTGGGTTGGAATTTGTGTTTTATGCAGTTTGAAACCCTTCAAGAAAGTCTTGGTTATCGCTTTAGTGACCGTGGAATTCTTCTTCAGTCACTTACTCACACATCTTATGGCCATGAATATCTTCAAGAAAAGCCACTCGCATTGAGGGATAATGAGCGCCTTGAGTTTTTAGGTGACGCGATTTTAGATGTTGTTATTTCGGATATCCTACTCGAAGCTTTTCCAAATGCGAACGAAGGGCATCTCTCAAAAATGCGTGCCGCTGTAGTAAATGAAAAAACCCTCACCCAGGTGGCGAAATTCGTTCACCTCCATGAGGTCATTCGCTTAGGAAAAGGGGAGTCACAGACGGGCGGAAATCTCAAACCCTCAATTCTTTCGAGTACGCTGGAGGCGGTTATTGCAGCTATTTATCTAGACGGGGGTTTTAGCGCGGTCTACCCCGTTGTGAGGCATCTCTTTGCCCCTCTTTTTACGGAAGAGAGGGAGTTGATCACTTTTTATGATCACAAAACGCAACTCCAAGAAATGATTCAAGCTCGTTGGAAGATGACTCCCACTTATCATCTCTTGAAAACCCAAGGTCCCGACCACGCTAAGACTTTTGAGGTTGAAGTCAGGATGAACGGGGAACTCCTGGCAACTGCGTCAGGATCTTCAAAAAAAGAGGCCGAACAAAATGCCGCGCGGGGTGCGATTCAAACGGCATTGCAGACTGTGAATTAAATGGGAAAATCAGGATTTATTGCAGTCATTGGCCGCCCGAATGTGGGGAAATCCACTCTCACCAACAAAATATTAGGTGAGCCAATTTCAATCGTGACCCCAAAGGCTCAGACCACGCGAGAGCGCATTTTGGCGATTTTAACGGAGCCTCGGGGTCAAATTGTATTCGTAGATACTCCTGGTATTCATCGGGCGAAAGTGGGTGGAATCAATCAGGCCATGGTACAAGCAACAGCACGGGCGTTGAACAATGAGCTGATTTGGTATTTGGTCGACCCGCGGAGCGCACTGTTTCACGAAGAAGTTGTATTAGATCTCTTTGCACAAACCATTCAAAAATCCAGAATAAAATCGATTTTTCTAGTGATGAATAAAATCGATTTAGAAAAACCGTCGAGACTGCGGGAGCTGGCCGAGTCTATTGAGGCTGCGGCCAGGACCAAAGGGATCCTCTTTTGCGAGAGGCATTTAATTTCTGCACAAAGGGGAGATGGTATAGAAACCCTACTTGAGTCAAGTTGGCGGCTTCTTCCCGAAGGCCCGCTGCTTTACCCTGACACGGAGGCTCTGTCAGATCGCCCAACCCGTTTTTTTGTTGCAGAGCGCATTAGGGAACAGCTTTTTTTACAATTAGGCGAAGAACTTCCGTACTGTTGTGCAGTTAAAATAGAGAGTTACGACGAGGGAGCCCAACTCAGTCGAATCGAAGCATCCATTTATGTCGAAAAAGAGTCCCAAAAACCTATTGTCATTGGTAAGGCGGGCAGTAAAATCAAGTCGATAGGACAAGCGGCTCGGCATCAAATTGAAGTTTTTTTAGGCCAAAAGATATTTCTTGGCCTAAAAGTCAAAGTTTTGAAGGATTGGACAAAGTCTGCAGAAAAACTAAAGCAGCTGGGTTATCTCATTGAAGATAAATGAACGGAATAGCGTCATGAAGAAAGTCACAGAAAGCGCACCTCGATTAGTGCTCATTGGACGCCCCAATGTAGGTAAGAGCACTCTTTTTAATCGATTGATCGGTAAACGTCAGGCATTGGTCCACAACCGGCCTGGAGTGACCCGGGACCGTATTGAGGCCCGTGCCTCTTGGATGGTCAATGGTCATTTTTTTCCGGTCACCGTTGTGGACACAGGCGGGCTGGGGGGGGATTGGTTTACCGAAGAAATTGCGAAACAAGTCGGTATTGCGCTGGATCAAGCGGATGTCGTACTGCTCATTTTTGATGCTCAGACTGGACTCACTCCCAATGATCAGTATGTTCTTGAACAAGTGACTAAGGCCAAAATCCTTCAAAGAGATGGAAAGAAAATTCCCGTCGTAGGGGTTGTCAATAAGGTCGATGCTGAGTCGCATGAGTCTTTATTTTTTGATTTTTTCTCAACGGGCCTGGATACTTTGCTGACTGTTTCAGCAGAGCACGGAAGAGGGGTCGAAGACCTCAAAAAAACACTTTGTGATACGGTTTTGAAATTAGGAGTTCGTCCAGGAATTGGTAACCCAGAAATCAATAGTGAGGAAAAGCTGGGTAAAAATCCTGTCCCTCCTCGCCTTGCCATTGTTGGACGCCCCAATGTAGGTAAGAGCACTCTGGTTAATGCCCTTTTAAAAGAAGATCGAATGATTACCAGTCCTATCGCAGGCACAACAGTTGACGCCGTCGATGCGCAAACAACAATCAACGGAAAATCCTTGGTTTTGATTGATACAGCCGGAATTCGCCGAAAAAGCAAGACTGAGCAAGGGGTAGAAGTCTTATCTGTTTTGCAGGCAAAAAAAGCCCTAGAGCGATGTGATGTTGCGGTTCTGTTACTCGATGGCGAAGTGGGGATCACCGATCAAGATGAAAAAATTGGTGGATTAATCGAGGATGCGGGCTGTAGCGTCATCCTCGCAGTAAATAAGTGGGACCTGCAAAAAGGCAAAAATAAAATCACACGACTTCAGGCGGCTGAGCAGGTAAGGTGTAAGATGGCCTACCTAAAATACGCCCCTTTGCTGTTCGTCAGTGCAATCGAGCGACAAGGTTTTGAGCAGCTGGGTCATTTGATTGAAGATATCCTTTCACAACGGAAAGTGAAGATCAGCACCCATGAATTT
>JAHFAC010000344.1 GCA_023250755.1 Bacteriovoracaceae bacterium
CCCGAACATCCACCACTTCGACCTCAAAATGCAAAGTTTCTCCCGCAAGGGGATGATTGGCATCAGTGTGGATGTCACTTCCTTGGATCGCATCTACGGTAAAAACAGGATCTCCACCGTCCGAAGCCGACGTCTCAAAACGCATCCCCTCTTCGACCTTCATATCGGGAGGGAATTGTGACCTTTGCACCACCAGCTTGAGCTCGGGGTTAATTTCGCCATAACCCTCATCCGGCCCCACTGTCAGGGATTTTTTATCGCCAGCTTCCATACCCTCGAGCCCGCGTTCCAGGCCTGGGACAATCTCATTCGCCCCATGGAGGTACTCCAGCGGCTCTCCTGAATCAGCCTGATCAACGATTTCTCCCTCAGAATTTTTGAGGGTATATGCTAGCCGAACGACCTTGCCTTCCTTAACCATGTCCTCTCCTCACATTCTTAAAACCACAATACTCCAAGTACCTTACGCGTACCATCGCAACCATTAATTAGCGAAAAGGTGAATTTTCATTTTTTCGACAAATTCTCACTCAAAGTAGAAAAATGACAATTAAGTTGATCATATTCCATTTTCAGCGTACAATTATGGAGTATGATCCATAGAATTATAAATCCAATAAAATCAAATAGTTTCTTTCTATTTGGAGCTCGCGGCACAGGTAAGTCATCTCTCCTCAAACAATTTTTCTCTCAAAAAGAAGCTTTTTTTTTAGATTTGTTAATTCCTGAACTCGAGGAGAAGTTTAACCGATTTCCATCCTCACTGACCGAACTCATCGAAAAACAACCTACTGAAATCAAGTGGTTTGTAATCGACGAAGTACAAAAAGCCCCAAAGCTCTTGGACTTGGTTCATCTGCACATCGAAAAATCAAATTTCAAATTCGCACTCACAGGATCCAGTGCCCGCAAACTCAAAAGAGGGTCTGCCAATCTGCTGGCCGGAAGAGCATTTGTTTACTCTTTGTTCCCGCTCACTCATGTTGAACTAGATCAGGCATTTGATCTGAAAACCGCAATGGAGTGGGGAACACTGCCAAAAATGCTGCAACTCCCAGAAAAAGAAGAAAAACTCAACTTCCTAAGGACCTATGCACAGACTTATTTAAAGGAAGAAATCCAAGCTGAACAAATCGTGAGAAAACTAAATCCCTTTAGACATTTTCTAGAAGTTGCGGCGCAGACCAATGGTCAAATTTTAAATTACACGAAGATTGCAAATGATATTGGGTCAGACCCAAAAACGGTTCAATCCTACTATGAGATCCTACAGGACACATTGGTAGGACATTTGCTTAACCCATTCCACCGTTCAATCAGGAAAAGGCAAAGACAAAATCCAAAATTCTATTTTTTCGATTGTGGAGTCAAACGTGCTCTGGAAAAGACCCTAACACAAGAATTACTGCCTAAAACCTATGCTTTCGGAAATTCATTTGAGCATTTTCTGATCAACGAAATCATTCATCTTCATGAATATCGGCAATTGGACTATCAATTTTCTTATTTAAGAACAAAAGACGATGCAGAAATAGATTTGATTGTCGAAAGACCTGGAATGCCAACCGCTCTGATTGAAATCAAATCGACGGAAAATACCAGCGGAATAAATTTTACCAACCTTGAAAGATTTAGAAAAGATGTCAAAAACACCGAGGCATTTGTTTTTTCATTAGATACGACCCCACGAAAAGCGGGCTCCATCACCTACCTGCATTGGAAGCAAGGAATTCAAGAACTGGGATTGTCGACCAGGTGAGACCTGGCCTGCCTTGAAGTACGCCACATACCCCAAAACAAAGCAGCAAGAACGACGGGAACCACTAAATTCGCAATCGCCACAAAATCAGGCCCCCCCACCCGCGCAGCTCCACCATAAATCACGAGCGATAGAATCATCCAGGGCACCGAAACCTTAAAAACAAGTTCACGGATGCTTCCGCGCAATGAGAGCCAAGAACCGAAAATAAAAGTAGAACTCAAAATGGCATTACCGCTCAAAATCCAAAGAAACCACCTAAGAATCTTGTCTTGCTCCAAAGGGATCCATCGTCCGTGTGAAAACCAAGAAATCATCGCTGGCGCCAAGACCGCCATGACCAGAGCCTGCAACAAGCTGCCAATCGCCAACACCAGCGTTAGCCTACGGACCTCCCACTGCTCCCGCCTCATACCAGCCGAATCGCCAAGACGTCGCCCAATCCAAATTGAAAAGAGGTTGGAAAAAGCAGTCGGAAGCGCCAATGAAAGATTGGCTAATTTCAATGCAACCGCATAAAGCCCCACCTCACGTGCCGGAAAATGCAAGATACCCAAGAAGAACAAATCCATCGTTTGAATCCAATTCATCACAACGCCTGAAATATGGTTCCAAATCGAAAATGAAGTAATGGCATCGCAAATGGTTTGAATGAAATTCGGTCCTTCCCCTAAATCCACGGATCGAGAGCTCAATCGCCGCTCCCGCAAAGCCTGGCTCACTTGCCAGTAGGCAAATGCCGCAGACACCGCCATCGCCATTGCCGTCAAAAATGCCAAGAGCTTCACATCGCCCTTAAAAAATAGAGCAACCACCAGAGTTGCCGTCAAAACGGCTCCTTTTTGAAGAATACTGAGCGCATTCAATTGCCTCAACCTCAAACTCAATCGGAGATATTCTCGATCTGCACCAGAAAACTGCGGACCCAAAGCCAAACTAAAAGCCCAAATCAAGGCTGAAAACCGGGTAGAAAATCCTGACGTGGCGACACCCTCCGGTAAAATAACCGCGATTCCGGCCGCCAGAAGAATCGCCATTCCAGCCTTGAGCCAGCCAAAGAGCCTCAGCGACCTGAGGCGAGACGTGAGGCTAGATAAACCCGCTTGCTCCCATTTTGAAAAATCTCGGTAAAGCACCGTTTCTGGTGAAACGAAAACAAGCAAGAGGGGCGCGACCGCAGCTTGAGCCAATGCGAGTTTAGAAAAAATTTCGGGCGACAAGACCCAGAGCAATACCATCGAAGTCAGCGCGTCCGCCGAACGCGTGAGCACATGCTCAAGAGTGTTCCAAAACCCATGATTGAACCAGGGCGAAT
>JAHFAC010000345.1 GCA_023250755.1 Bacteriovoracaceae bacterium
ATGCTCGCCTTGGATTGCGGCATAAACCGCAGGGTCGGCGGTTTTTAGATCTTTTGAGGTGAGGGGCGAAGAGGTTGACATAGAGCTAAGGTCCTTTGGATTTTTTTTGTTCGAGGGCTGTGATCTTGTCGATTCGTGACTGATGTCTGGGTTCACCTGTAAAAGCAGTTTCCAGCCAAGTTTTGACGATTTTTACAGCGACCTCAGGTACCACCAGTCGTGCGCCAATACACAGAACATTAGCATTATTATGTTCGCGCGAGAGGCGTGCTGCCGTTGGACTTTCGACCATGGCGGCGCGGATTCCGGAGATCTTGTTGGCCGCGATACACATTCCAATTCCTGAGCCGCAGATCAGGATTCCAAGAGCGGTTGTTTTTTCAGGTTGAGTGTCCTGGCTTTGAGATCGAGCAACTTTCTTGGCTAAACTTTCTGCATAATCGGTATAGTCAACGGAGTCCTTGCTTGTGGGACCGAGGTCCACCCAGTGCCATTCGGGGAGGAGTTTTTGCAAGGTGGCTTTTAGGTCGACACCCGCATGATCGGACGCAATGAACAGGGTCGTCATAGTGCGCCCGAGCTTACTGAATGCCCCTTGAGTTAGGCAAGGGTTTTATGTTCTCAGAACTTCTTAAAGAGTGAAATAAAGGGCCTTAGTATGGGGGGCTAAGCCGCTCTATTTCACTCTTTAGGAAAAACCAGGCCCAGTTAGAAGTTAATGAGCTGCATCTGCAGGAGACGCTGGGGTTGCAGCGCCTGCAGGAGCAGGTTTGGTAGACGTAGGAGGCTTTTTGCCTTCGTTACTGAACGCTTCCGTTCGAGAGCGCTTTATTAAAATGCTTTCGATCAATTGATTAAGCTTTCCACTTTGAGTGGCAGCGTCCTCATCTTTGCAAGCATTTTCGATTTCGATTTGCCTACAGGCCAGGGCAATTCCGAGCTTTTTGATTTGGTCATTGATGAAGCTGCCCAATACGGTCTGGTTGAGGCGCTCTTCAGCTTTATTTTTGAGGATTTCTAAGTGTTCTTCAGTCATCTCTGCTTTTGCTTTTAAAACTTTAAAATCAGCAGTGAGAAGGCCTAATTTCAGATAATCGTCTTGGACGCTGTCGAAGTGCTTGTTCAATGTTTCTTTAAGCTCAGAGAGAGATGCGATTTTTGCCATTCCTTCTGCGAAAATACCATTTCCTGGAGTGCCAGGCATATTTCGAATTTTCTCCCACTGGTTAACGATTTGATTACCGAGTTGCCGGCGAAGAAGCCCTTCATAGTTTTGGACACGAGTTAACTGTTCTGTGACTGCATTGATTTCTTGAATGGCGCTTTCGCTGCGTTGTACCTCTTTGTTTAGGTCTTGTTTCATTTTTTCTACTTGCTGTAACTGACTTGGATCTGGCTTAGGGAGTCTTTTAAAGTCGTCATCAATCTGCTGTATTTGTCCCCTCAATCTTTCCAGATTGATTTCTTCATCTTTTTTTCGTTGTACAAAATTTTCCCCGTATTTCTTCCTGAGTTCATCTGCTTTCTTGGTTGCCTCATCAATGTGATCTAGCTCAAATTTAAAATTGGCAGATTTAATTTCATGGATTTCTTTTCCAACAGCTTTTTTAATTTTTTCAAAAACATTTTGTTCTGCCTGAGCTACTTTATCGGGCAAAGTGCTAGGAGTGCTACCAGGAGAGGTGGGAGACGGATTTATAGGGCTCGTCTCGGGTGTTTTTTCAGCATCTTTTTCAGCATCTGGGGTTGGAGCTTTCTCAGCCGGTTGAGGATTTGCAGGTTCTGATTGGGGTGGCGTAGGCTGAGACGGTGCTTTGCTTTGGGGATGTTGATCGGTTGCAGGTGCTCTATCTATGGTTGGAGCTTTCTCAGGGGTTGGAACTTTTTTAGGCGGGGAGGTTGCTGAGGCTGCAGCCTCAGCCGGTTGAGGATTTGCAGGTTCTGATTGGGGTGGCGTAGGCTGAGACGGTGGTTTGCTTTGGGAATGTTGACTGGTTGCAGGTGCTCTTACAGGCGATGCTTCTCTATGAGCCTGTTGTGGCCTTCGAGTTCCAAGCTGACTGAGAAGGTTCTGGTAGTTTGCTTTGAGCTGATCGTCTTGAGTGTTGTTCTCTTCATGAGTCACTCTTTCTAGCATTCGGACCAAATTTCTCTGCTGGGAGTACATTTTTGCGCGCCCTGTTGCGTTTTGTTGAGGCGTGTTAACCCTTTCCTTTGTTTGGAGTTCCGCTTCTAAAACCCCGCGTACACGATCAACAGTACCTGGGGCTTTTGGGTGATACGCATCGATTTCTTCGAGAGCTCCTTGGAGTTCCTTTCTTTGCGAATCGGTCATCTGCTTAATTTGTTTCAGTGATTTGCCACTTTGGGCCAGGGTGAGCTCATCTTGGGTGAGCTCTTCATTTGCCTGCCTTGCCTGATTGACCAACTTCATGAGGTCAACGTAGTCACGAGCGGCAGTCTCATTACGTCTCTTCTGTACCTCACTCGAACTTCTATTACCTCTTGAATCTCTTTCCATCTCATCATCCGCATTGCTGCTGACTGTCGACATGAGCAGGGCCAGTGTGGCGATTCCGGTCAATTTGAAGATTTGAGCTGAGTACAGCATGACTAAATTCTCCCTTATGTAAAATAGTATGAGTGCTATTTTGGGGCTTTGCAATACCTGACTAAAAAAAACTAATAAATGCCAAGGGGTTATGCAGCTGTCAAAAGTTTGGACAGAGGGATTTGGGTTCAGCTACTAAATCCGTCCAAAAATCAGGCTGGCGTTGGTGCCTCCAAATCCGAAGCTGTTGGAGAGGGTATAGTCCACCCACTTTTCCACACTATGTCCCGCGGTAAAATCAAAACCGAGCAGTGCGCACGCAGGATCCAGGTTTTCAAGATTGATGGTGGGTGGGATTTTTCCTTCTTGAATGGCAAGCAGCGAAAAAAGTGCCTCAACCGCACCAGCAGCACCCAAGAGATGGCCGGTCATGGATTTAGTTGAACTAATGTGTAAGTGTTTGGGACCCTCCGGAAAAATGTGAGCGATGGCCATTACCTCTTCGG
>JAHFAC010000025.1:0-1135 GCA_023250755.1 Bacteriovoracaceae bacterium
TCGACGCAAGATGATATCGCCGCAGCGCTCGCAGATGAGGGAATCTCCATTTACGCTTGGCATGGAATGAATAAAGACGAGTTTTACTGGGCAATCGAACGGACTTTAGAGTTTAAGCCAACGCTCACTTTGGATGATGGCGCGGATTTGATTTTTACAGTTCATTCTAAGTTTCAATCACTCGCCCAGGGCGTGATCGGCGGAACTGAAGAGACCACGACGGGAGTGCATCGCCTCCGTGCGATGGGTAAAGCCGGAGCTCTTAAATATCCGGTGATTGCCGTAAATGACGCCGAGACTAAGTGGGATTTTGATAATGTTTACGGAACGGGACAGAGCTCGATTGACGGAATCATTCGAGCGACCAATGTCCTCTTGGGTGGAAAAGTTTTTGTCGTGGCGGGTTACGGCCATTGTGGTCGTGGCTGCGCCATGCGTGCGCGAGGGATGGGAGCTCGGGTCGTTGTGACGGAGATTAAACCCACGGCGGCGCTTAAGGCGGTGCTTGAAGGATTTGAAGTCATGCCGATGGATGAGGCTGCGAAGATCGGCGATATTTTCATCACTGCGACGGGAATGAAGGACGTCATTGTCCGGCGGCACTTTGAATCAATGAAAGACGGTGCGATTGTTTGCAATACGGGTCATTATGATTGTGAATTGAACATTCCTGACCTCAAAGAAATCGCCGAAGACGTACGGGAGATGCGCCCTAATAACGAAGAATACAAAATGAGCGATGGACGTCGAATTTATATGCTGGCCCAAGGACGCCTGGTCAACTTGGCTGCTGCTGAAGGCCATCCTTCCGAAGTGATGGACATGTCCTTTGCCAATCAGTTTCGTTCATTGGTTCGCCTCGCAAAAGAGGGCAAGAGCATGAAACCGATCGTTTACGATATTGATCCTGCCCAGGACCAAGAAATCGCGATGATCAAGCTCCGGGCCAACGGGATGAAAATCGATACGCTTACACCGGAACAGATCAAGTACAACGAGGATTACTCGGCGGGGACGTGATGTGCCTACCGTTTATGTGGGATCTGGGCCAAGCTTCTCTCGCCACTTAGCGGAGGATTCGCACCCGTTACTCCTTCAACAAAAGCGTTATAGCGGGTGATGACAGGGCGATCGA
>JAHFAC010000025.1:1145-7642 GCA_023250755.1 Bacteriovoracaceae bacterium
TGGTGACAAAGGCGCGGTCGACGGGAAAGCCCGTAATCAGTCGAGGGGTGGCTGATTTTCTGGGATCTAAAATCGAATAAACTAAGAGAAAAGCGTTGGCGCCTTGTGACGGCACGTGGGTGAAGGGCACGAGATCGGTTCGAAGAATGAGGGTTGTGGGTTTTGCTTCAGTACCGGAGGGTAAGACGATCTTTTCTTCGAGCCGGGTTCTCTTGAGTTCTGAGAGATCGAAATTTCGTAACCCTGGAGAAACAGTGTCTCTTATTTTTGCCAGGAGATGAAGCAGTGAGGGTTCTTCACAAAAAGCGATTTGTCCAAAAAAATAGGTCACATTCTCGAGCAAGGTGCTGTGATCCGGCGTTGGGCCCAATGTCCCTCGCTGAAGCCCAAACCCCTCTTCGAGGTCAGGCTTTACCCAGCGCGCACGTTTATAGCCGAAGGGTGTTTTCAACAGGCTAAAAAGATATCCGTAAGTATGTTCCATCCCAGCGTGGACGATACGATCATTGCGTGGGGTCACACCCAATCGCTGTGTGAGATAGTCTAAGATCACAGGCACGACGATTTCTCCTTTAGCGAATTCGTCGTAATTCAAGCTCTCGCCCCAGAGTTGGAGGAGTTCGGGATGTCCACGATCGGCGGTGATTGCGGTAGACAAAGCGGGAAGGGATTTTTCAAAAATCGGACCGAGCGGTTCCCCAGATGGAGCGGCCTCTCCTAAGAGGCGAGCGACCTCTGCCCAGGGACAATCCGTGTCGACTTCGCCTAGCGAAGTGTCAGGGCAGTGAGCCTGAGCAAAGAAAGAAAAATTAAAAATGAGGGAAACGAGCATAAGAAAGAAAAAAAACGCAGGTTCTCTGGAGAATCGGTTAGAGAGGTTGCTAAAAATCTTGCCAGAGGATTCTGTTTTCATTTGGATTTCCTGAGGGATTCCTCGTTGAGGACCCAGTTGTCAATGAGCCTGGTTTTTCTGAGGTAGGCGGCAACCGCGATGAGCGCGCCTTCGGGGCCGACCGTGGCCAACGGATCTGTTTTATCTAACGGAGCTAATGTAATTGGGTGCCTGATTTCCCAATACTGGATTTTAAAAAGCGGTTCTTTTTCAAGAATAGATCGCCCGAGTTTTTCAAGTAGCCTGACGCTTCTCTCGCCTTGGGTATAGGCGTCCACAGCGGCTTTTAGGCTTTGATAAATCAGTGGCGCTTTTTCTCGCTCCAAGGGATTCAGATAAATATTGCGTGAACTCAGAGCTAGTCCATCGGGCTCACGTACGGTCGGGCATTTGACAATTTGGACCTGAACATTGAGATCCCTCACCATCCGCTCGAGAACCGCGCATTGTTGGGCGTCTTTTTGGCCGAAATATGAGAAATCAGGCTGAACGAGATGAAAGAGCTTGAGAACCACGGTGGTTACGCCCCTAAAGTGCCCTGGACGAAAAGAGCCACAAAGGGGTTGGCTCACGGTCTCCTCCAAAACATAAGTCGAAGCATCCGGAGCGTAAAACTGGGCAGCATCGGGCGCAAAAACCAAATCTATCCCTTCGTGCTCAAGAAGCGCGCAATCCTGTTCGAAGGGTCGAGGATAGTGCGAAAAGTCCTCTTGTGGGCTGAACTGGAGTGGATTGACAAAAATACTGACGACGGTCGAGCTGCACTGCTTTTGCGATTGGTGGACCAAGGAGAGGTGACCTTCGTGGAGGGCTCCCATCGTGGGGACAAAACCCAATGACTTGTCGGGTGCAAGTTTTTTCCTCCAAGAGCGGAGCTCTTCAAGAGAGCGGATGATTTTCATAAATCTCCAAAATATCCCAAAGCTCTTTGGCCAAAGATTTTTTACTTTGAACAGAAAAATCACGTGGCTCTTTGCCTTTTTGAAGCAAGATCCCCCCATTGGTGGGGGATCCAAAACCGGTTTCAAGCCGCTGCCCCGTACGAGCGATGCGATTTGCAAACAGGAAGTCGAGTTTCTTTCGTTCCAGTTTGTCGCTGGCATAAGATTCGAGCTGGTCGGTTTCTGCTGCAAAACCTAGGAACCATTGTCCCGGTTTGGCCTGCTCTCTCAGTTCGGATAAGACGTCGACGGAAGGAATCAGGTCCAATTTCATCGGTTCGGTTGCGCGTTTTAATTTTTTTTCTGAACGGGTTTGCACGCGATAATCTAATACTGCCGCGGTGGCGATGACTCCCGTGGCTTTCGAAAGATGGCCAAGAGAGGCTGCTAGCATTTCTTCGGCGGTCTCGACTTCGATGAGAGTAAAGCGGTTTTCTGATCCGGGTGGTGGAGCGGGTCTTTCCACTCCCTTGTCCACGCCCAGGACGTAGGTCACCTCGGCGCCTCGGCCGAGAGCTTCTTCGGCCATGGCCGCGCCCATGCGACCTGTCGATGGATTGGTCATGTATCTGACTGCATCAATTCGACTCACGGTGGGACCCGCCGTGATTAAAATCCGGTGATTTTTCAGGGAGGATCCAAAGTGGGCAGAGTCGTGGAGCTGCTGGGCTTGGCCAGGAACTTCACTCAAAAGTTCAAAGATTTTTTCGACCACCCGCTGTGGATCCGCAAGTTTACCGGGGCCTTCTTCACCACAGGCCAATAAACCTTCTTGAGGTTCAAGAATAAACACTCCCCGTTCACGAAGAATTTTTAGGTGTGCCTGAATCACTGGTTTGCTCCACATGACCGTATTCATGGCCGGCGCGAGCAACCCGGGCGCCTCAGTTGCTAGCGCAACCGTGGTGACTAAGTCATCGGCGAGTCCGAGTGCGAGTTTGCTGATCAAGTTCGCAGTGGCGGGGGCAAAGACCATCAGATCGGCCCAGCGAGCGAGACGAATATGCTCGGTGCCTGAAATCCCGGGACCGAAAAGCGCGCGATGGACTGGGTTTCGACTGAGAGTCTCCAAGGTGAGGGGAGTGATGAATTGCTCGGCACTTTCAGTCAGCAGGCATTTGACCTCGCATCCCCGCTGAGTGAGTTGCGAGGTAATTTCCGCTGCTTTGTAAGCGGCGATACTGCCAGAAATGGCTAAAAGTACGCGCTTGGGGCGCAATTCAAAGCGTGAGGAGTCCATATTTCAGCAATCCTTGGAGAGTGAGGTCAGGTTCTACCCTGAATCGGTTTGAAAGTTTAAGGAGTGAAATGCAGCCCCCGGTTGCGAAGAGAGTGGGTGGGACGAAAAGTTTTCCTGAGGATTCAGCGGTCTTTTGCCAGTCCGCAAGGAGCCGATCCGTCATTCCTTCAATCAGGGCTTCGTAGCCGTGCAAGACTCCGCTTTGAATTTGAGTCTCGGTGGTGAGGCCGATGGTTGAGGCAGGGCGAGTGAGTTCTACAGAAAAAAGTTTTGCGGCCCGGGATTGAAGCGCCTTCCATCCTGTTTCGAGCCCAGGGGTGATCGCACCACCGATATAAGCAGGGCGTTCGTCCACCAGGCAAAAAGTCGTGGCAGTTCCTGCGTCGATGATCAGAAAAGGCGGGCGAGCCAGCGTCAACGCACCAGCGACGTTCGCCATTCGATCCGCTCCGAGCTGGGAGGGGATCGGCAAGTCCAGCTCAAATTCACGGCGAGTCTCCCATTTGATCGAAAGGCAGGGAAGGGTGGAGCTCCCCTGCCGGCAGGCTTGTTCGATCACACTTTCTAATGACGGAACGACTGTGGAGAGGATGACTCGATCGACTTTTTTCCAGAGAGGCGATTCAAGCCAAGACCCTGAATAGGAATTTGGTTCAGCATCGATCCTGAAAAAAAGTTGAGCGAGGAGAGAATGGTACTCGTCTGCCGTAGCATGGGCATCAGTTCGAAATCGGACTCGCCCGAGCATGCGTCCAAGCGAGGCGCTACCCTGGGTTGGATTGCCCTGAGCAGCACTGAGGTCAACGTTATAGAGACCTCCTACGGTGTGGGTATTGCCGACGTCGAGGACAAGCCAGCAGGACATGGGGTTTCTCCTAAGTTCGTAGATCCTTTATCGCAAGCTGTTTTGGAGGAAGGGGGGGGGTTTTTTACTGAGGTCATGAAGTCATGGACTGCGGCCCGGATTACTTGAGCGACATCCGCGCGAGGAGTCACGAACTTGGGAGGAGGCTTGAGTCCGAGTCCGATCAAGTCGTTAATGACGAGGACCTGGCCTGAGCACGACTCACCTGACCCGATGCCAATGGTGGCTATCGAAAGAGAGTCCGTGATTTCAGCTGCGACCTCGGGATACACGCACTCGAGAACGATTGAAAAAGCGCCTGCCTCTTGAAGAGCGAGCGCGGCTTCACAGAGTGTTTGAGCTTCGAGTGCCGTTTTGCCGTGGCGATAATAGCCCCCGAGTTGGTGAATGGATTGAGGCGTGAGGCCGATGTGGCCCATGACCGGAATCCCTTGCTCCGTTAGGCGCCTCACTAAAGGAACGGCGGTGGCTCCTCCTTCGAGCTTCACAGCCTGGCATCCCGTTTCTTTGAGGGCTCGAATTGAAGCGCGGAGCGCCGTATCTGGATCGGTTGTAGTTCCGAAGGGAAGATCTAAAATGACAAAGGCGCGTTGGCTCCCTCGAACCACGGCTGCAGTATGCCGAATCATGTCTTCAAGGCTCACGGGTAACGTGGTGTCAAAGCCGAGCACGACATTGCCCAGGCTGTCGCCGACGAGGAGAATTTCGATTCCGGCCTGATCCAAGATTCCTGCAGTAATGACGTCATAGGCCGTGAGCATGGTCAGTTTTTCGCCTTGAGATTGGAGTCTTTGAAGATCTCGAAGAGTGAGGCGTTTAGGCGAAAGGGTTTGCTGGGACATAGTGGGTGTTTCTCTTAGCACAAAATCAGGCTGATTCCACCTTGTCATTGGCTTGTCATCGGGACGATCGAGCTTTATGAGGCGTGGGTAATGAGAGGGCTATCCTCATAGGGCAGAGGGGCTGAGCGGCCCTGATAGCGGCAGTCGGCAAAACGCTCCGGCGAGACATAAAGCCGGGTGATGGATCTCTTTTCTTGATAGCGCTCAAAAAGGTCCGTGCAGCGCTCAATCGGGATAAAACTCGGTGCGCTGTAATGATTGTCGTACCGGACGAAAATAGGGTCCGTGGGTTTGCCGAAATATTTTGAGAGCTGTCCGGTGGACGTGCCTGTTAAATAATGGATTCCTTGTGATTGAAGGGAACGTTCGATTCGGGCGAGCAGCTTTTCTTGCTCCGAAGTGGCTGTTCGTGTGGCCGGAATTCCGCTATGGAGCTCAATCAGCATTCGATACGGTTGTTTTTCAGTGATTCGCTTGGCCCATTCATTTGGGCTTTTAGCGAGATGTGCGTAAAGATGAGCGTCATTACATTCACAGTATTTCTCGATGTCAGCCGGCAGTGAGTAGTCGCAATCTGGGCTGGCAAAATACTGCCCCAGCATGGCATCAAAAACTACACTTTTATAGTGGAAATAAACCATCAGAAACATATGGAATCGAGAGATCAAAAAATCCTCGAAAGAGTAAAGGGCGCGGTGCTGAAGCGCGAGGTAGCAACAGCCCTCTTTTACATGGGAAGTCAGGCTGCCAACCAGCCAGTCAAAATCAAACTGACCGTAGCTGACTCCCGCGTGGAGACTGTCGCGACGAAGGTAGTCCATTCGATCCGCGTCTAGTTCGCTTGAAATCAGTTGCCTTAGAATGGGATGGAAGGAGATTTTTTTACCTCCCATGGATTCAGAAAAAAAATCGTCAGGAACTTCGAGTCGAGGGTCAATGAGGGAGGCAATGTGCAGGGGCGTGAAGCCAAAATTTCTCCCCGCCTTTTCAAGCAGGGGGGTGAGCCCTGAGTCCAAAATGATTTTTAGGGTGTAATCTTCGTGTGTCGCTTGACGGGATCTTTTGCTGGGCTGGATCGAGGGAGGCAGGCCCAACGCTCGAGCCTCGGGCATTGCAAATTCAGTGGTGTGCGAAAGGGGACCATGCCCAATGTCATGAAGAAGTGCCGCTAACCTCAAAACCTGGCGAAAACGAGCCAAAGCGCTTGTTTTGAGCGGATCCACTGAAGCAGCAGTGGGGGGGCTGAAAATAGAATCAAAAGCCTGGGTTGCCGTCTCCATGGCTCCCAGACTATGGATATAGCGATTATGCGTCGCACTCGGAAACGAGTACTCTGCAAATCCAAGCTGCTTAATCTGACGCAGTCGCTGAAAGTAGCGCGAGTCCAGAATCGGATGTTCGGCTCTTTCGATTACGATTGAGCCATGAAGGACATCACGGATTTCCAGAGGACTCTTACTCCTCTGATGAATCAGAAGATTTGCTGAGGGCGCCGCCAAACGATGAGGTCATCGCTGAACTGGCCAATCCTCCAGCCATTCCACCCAGAGCCGCAGCGCCCAAGGTGCTGAGGGTGCTGGTCGGTTGAGCCGCGGTTGCAAGCCTTTTTGCGGGAGTCGCTTTTTTCAAAGCAGCTGGCTTAGGGCGTCGTGTTGCAGTCGCTTTGCGGGGCGCTGCAGCTTTACGCTTTGAGGTCTTGGCTTTTTTTGCCATTTTA
>JAHFAC010000025.1:7652-12251 GCA_023250755.1 Bacteriovoracaceae bacterium
GGCTGGCTTGCGCTTTGAGGCCGATTTAGATTTTGATTTTGTTTTCTTTTTGGACTTCGCCATAATTTTTTGGTCTCCGTATTTTACGGCAATAATCTAGCTAGAATGGCTTTGCAACTCTAATGTTGAATTGTCTTCAGATCAATCGCAGTTTGGTCTGAATCCAGGGGGATGAGGTTATCCCAAGTCTGTGTACCGTTGCTGGTGGTGGGACGTTCAAGCAAGGTTTTGAAGGAGACGAACTTCACGCTATAGCCCGTGCGACCTTGGAGCTCGATTCGTCCGTCTTTGACGTCGTTCCAGGAGGTTTTGATTTGCTTAGGATCTCTGAGAAAGAACTCAGGAGCCAGGGAAATCGCTTTACTGGTGCCCCCCAGGTCGGGACGGGGAGTAAACGGGTCGGTGATGCGGACCGTGTTAAATCCCTCACCGTTCTCGCCACGCCCTTCGCGAAGCGCTGTGATGTACTGGGAGAGTCCCTTTTTGAGTCCATCTTTGAAATTCCCATTGAAGGGGGAGAGCTTACCCGCTCCTGGGCTTCCCAGGGGGGGGGGAGCCAAGAGAGTATCAATCATCGAGCTAATCAGGGCCTCCACGTCTGCTCCGCCTGTGAGTGCACCTGTTTCAGGTGAGGCTAGAGGAGCCCAAAAGGCCTCAATTCGATTGGGATTATCAAAATGTGCAACAAATTCATCTTGAACTAAGTCATTGATGATATTAAATTTTCCGATTTCCCATGGATTAGGGACCATAGCTGCATGATAGGCACGATCGAGAGTGGGAGCGTCAATGGTGATGACCCCAGTGCTTTGAGCTCCGCCCGTGCTCCTGAGTTGTTCAAACATCGCATGAATGACGGAGTTTTGCTTCCAGCCTTTATTGATTGAGTCTGCTTTTTGAATCGGGAGGTTGGGAATCATGCCTTTAAATCCTGCACCAGTGAATGCCGTATCTGAAACGAAGCGAGATCGCCCTTCGGTGATGAAATCTGACGGACCGAAAAGCTCGGGGGGAGGGGAAATGCGGCTACCAAAGGGCTGGGCGGCTGCGTAGGCTTTTAAAGTGAGCTCTCCAAAAGGCGAAAAGAGAAGTTTTGCTTTTGCCTGAAGTCTGACTGAGTAATACGTCAGCTTAGTTGGGTCCTTGGTGACTCCGACTGGGACTTGGTCGGGTACGGTGACGGGATAGGGGTGCGATTCGCAGTCCATGGGTTGTTTTCCGTTAACAGCATGATTTGATTTTGATGGAACCTCATCAAAGTGGATGTAGTAGGCGTCAAAGCCGACGTTGATGGGAACGAGATTCACTAGGGGTTGGGGGAGGAGTTCGTCCATGACCACGTCTTCGGATGCGAAAGTGTGCTCGCCGAGAGTGTTATAGGCTGAATAAAAAGCTTGGAGGGTTCTCTCGTGCGCGGCTACGTCTCCGGTTTTTGCCAACGAGTTGGCTTTGGCGAGAGTGACCCCGCGCTGGGATTCAAAATTGATGAACTCAGCCAACGTGTCAATCCTGCGCTTGAGAAGGAGTTCATGTGGAATCAGCCCGAGCCCTGCTGCGACGCCTTGAATGATGTCGAGGATTTTCACATTACTGCCGCCGATGGAACCTAAGAGATTTTCGTAATTGGGATCGGTGTTCCATAACCACTGGCCCAAAATAATCCGATTGCTGTCCCCGATACTCTTGCAGTTTTCCCTTCTGAAGTCCTCGAGTTTACTGAGCTGGTCACGCAATGTTTCATTGATGCGATCCAAAAGGGTCTGAGGCGGGATCTTAATCGCCTCGAGAGTGGCAATCTGGCAAAAATTGTCCTTGTCGTTGAAAATAATGCAAACAGCAGGGACTCTGTAGTCGTGTTTGGGATCATTATCAGGAGACCATTGTCTGAGTTCGTCAGAACTCGATGTGGCTGACTTCTGGTTCATTCCGCCGACTACATAATACCTAAATAAAAATTTCTTATACTGACGTCGCATTTCGTAATTCAAATACGAAATCGAAGTGAGCTGTCGGGCTTGGACGGCGGCTCCTGCGTAAGCTGCGAGATCGGCGGCGCTTTGGAGGTTGATCTTAGCATTGACCAGCATCCCTGTATTGACCACGAAAGCGAAAAACAAAAGAAACGTCGTCATCATGATGGCAATCATGATCGAGGCTTGGCCCTGCTGATTGGCAGCTGGTTTTGAGTTTGTGCTCAGATTTCCCCTAGACATTCGTCTCTCTAGTTTCGCAAAGCGTAGGGAGCCTGTCTATCTGCTGAAAGACTGGCGAAAAAATGGACGGTTTTCAAGGGGTTATGGCGTTTTGGCCCCAGTCTTTTTGAGGGTTTAGGAGAATTTAAGCTTGGAATAGGGATTGCTTGAGGGTGCGCGGGAGTGAAGAACAAGAGGAGAGTCAGAGAGGAGAATTATGAAAAAGCGATTTCGATGGGTCTGGATTGGATTTGTGGGTTTGTCTAGCGTCGTTAGCCTTGCTAGCATCAAAAGCGCTGCGGCCTCCGCCGAAATTTTGAATTGTCCTGAGTGCCAGCTTCTGAACCGCGTTACGGTGGCCTCTCCATTGAGTGCGCCTGTTGCGGGCAATGAGCAAACGATGAAGACGGCACTGGACGTCAGTCAGCTCTTCTTAGCGCGAGCGCAGGTGCCTCAGGCCGGGCAAGGCCAAGCGGTGCCCTATCAATTGACTCAAGCGAAGTCCGAAGACTTTGGGCCGGCATTGCCTGGAGCGTTTCCGATGCGTGAGCCGATTTCGATTTCACTTTCTGATTTTCAGCCCGTTTTTAAAACCTCTTATTATGACCCGCTTAAGGGCCCAATCAATGTCCCCTCCGCTCCTTGGAACTTTGGAGTATCTCCCAGGCAGGGTGCAATGACTTACGACTATGGGATGGCGGTCATGGGACTGCCACCGGTGGATTATAGTGTTTTCGGGAGTCCGATCTAAGTTTGATTTACAGGCAATCCGCGTCTCTTGCCTGTTTCATCTCTCCTCTCAGTGAGACGCATTTTCTACTCCCTCTCTCGGGCCCCTTTTTCTAATGAATAGAAGAAGGGGCCTTTTTTATTTTTGTTGTACTGTGAGGATTATAGATTTTTGGGTGCGCATTGGCCCTGGCCAAGGGTTGATCGATTGATTGCCATTGTGCCAAATTGACGTGAATCGATTGTATGTAAGAGTTCTTTTCATTGCAATCCATCGCTCATCTTGCAGCAGTAGCTGTGCGAAATGCTGCGGGGTTTTTTCGCATATCCGTGTGAGCCGTGGAGAAGTGAGAAAATGTCACGCTTGGCATCGGTCCTGCACATGGGTTTTCCGTCCGCAAGAAGCGGCTCATACTACTCCTCTCTCTCAGAGCCCCTCGGGAAACCGGGGGGCTTTTTTTGTATTTGTGCTATATATATTAATGATATTAAATAGTTATAATTATTTGACAAAAATTGTCAATTTATGTAAGTTCTACCTACTTTTTCGGCTGATGGTTTAGCTGAGCAATGGGCCGATTGATTGGATTGAAGCTCGAGGAAAGAAGGTTGAGATTATGAAAAAGTTTTTAATGGTGACACCAGGATTTCTGTCTCTTGCATTAGGTTTTGCTCCTTTGAGTTGGGGACAAGAAAGCCATTCTGAGCAAATGAACTATGGACAGATGGAGGAGACCTTTGACGGGGCTGAGGTCGGTCCAGCTTTGAAGCAACTCCATCTTGGAAGGCGATGGCTGTGTACGAAATATAGCATCAGTAGTGTCGACGCGGGCTCGGAGGAAATCAGTACTAAAACGGCCGCAGATGGTAAGCCGATCTCGTTTCGCATGGTTATGCTGGATTCACCCGTTCCGCGAGAACAGGTCGAGCAAGATACGATTTTATCTATACGCCTGCCGAATCAGAAGCTCGGTAAAGGTCAGCCCCCCAGTTTTTTGTTGAGCTATGTAGGTTTAAATTTCGAATTGCAGAGCGAAAATCAGCTTAGGTTAAATGGGGCGTCTTCTCGAGTGTATCCGTTACTGACCTTTAGATTGAATCAACAAAATAAACATCTGATGGTGCGTCAGCAGGAGTTTAAGATCAATCAAGAATATGACGTGGACTCGAAGGGCAAGCCCATCATGCGGTTGAAAGTAGGAGCGTTGGATCGGACGCATTTCTTGGATTGTTCGTTGGAGTGAAAGAACGCTGGGCTGAGTCGCAGAGGCTTTGTGAGGAGACGGCGCCCCAATGAGGAGCGCCGCCGACCCGTAGAATTAAAGGCTTCTTTTGTAATAGAATTTATTGGCGCCGATGGTGACGGTGCCTGTTTCGTCTCTACTCGCTGGATTAATTGAACCATTGAACTGAATCGTAAGCGCATTCCACACTGAATTAGTGGCGCTGCCAACAACAAAGCGGGACTGATTTCTGGTTGTTGGAAAACAAGTGGGGCGGCTTTCGCCCTTGAGCATTAAGTTGAACTGAGCCACTATTTCTTGTCTCAGTCCGGTTTTGAGAGTGATTTCAACATCTCTGTCGGGTAGGGTTTCGCTATTGGGCAAATTCGAACGATTCGGTCCCAAAACAGTTAGACAGAGGAGTTCTGGTGTCCGACTCCAGCTCTTTGGATTTT
>JAHFAC010000346.1 GCA_023250755.1 Bacteriovoracaceae bacterium
TTTAGTCGACCTTCTTGCTGAGCGAGTCGGCTCCACTGTATCCCTGTCCTCTCTGGCCAAAGTATTGGAGGTATCACCCAACACCATCAAGCATTGGATACAGATCCTTGAAAATCTTTATGTCATTTTCACGATCAGGCCTTACGCGGCTCACCCGACCAAAAGTATTCTGAAGGAGCCCAAGGTTTATTTTTACGATACTGGACGAGTTCCTGCGGAGGGTGGAGCCAGACTCGAGAACACGGTGGCAAATCACTTGCTCAAGCGGATGCATTTTCTGCAGGATACCCAGGGGGATAGACGCGAACTTTTTTATATAAAAGATAAAGAAAAAAGAGAAATAAATTTCATCACTTTGGCTGATAAAAAAGTCGAATGGTTGATAGAAGTCAAATCCTCCGAGTCCGCTTTCACAACCCAATTGTATTATTATCATAAAAAACTGAAACCTCAGAGGACACTGCAACTGGTTCGCGGGTTAAGGCAGGAATACACGACCCAAGAGGGGCTTGAGGCAAAAGATGTTGCCAGCTTTTTGGGCGGACTTGAAACATAGCGCCAAATCGTATGCTACAGAGTGTAGAGTAGAGAGAGTTTGGCTTTTAATAATAAAGGGACGCAGGTTTTTGTGCTTTTTACCCAAATTGGTTTTGACTCCAGATTGGTCTTGACTAATTTGGTATAGATGCCAGAATGGTCAAGAGGGCTCTGGATTCATTATGGATTATGTTCGCTCCATTACTCCTTTCGTTCGTAAGGACCTAGATAGAAAGATCGTTCTGTTATCGGGTCCACGGCAGGTTGGTAAGACTACGCTCTCTCGTCATTTATTGAAGTCCGTGGATTATCTGAACTTTGATGATGAAGACGATCGCAGGCGGATTTTAGCGCGACATTGGGATCGCAAAAAAGATTTGTTGATCCTTGATGAGATTCACAAGATGTCTCGATGGAAAGGCTGGCTAAAAGGTATTGTTGACAAAGAGGGGGTGCGGCCTCGCATATTGGTTACCGGCTCTGCTCGAATGGATATCGCGCGTAAGATGGGCGATTCACTTGCAGGGAGACATTTTCAGTATCAGCTTTTTCCTCTTGATCTCAAGGAACTCTCGTTTTTAAGTAATGTCGAAGCTGTTTACAGCACTCTGATTCGTTGCTCAGGATTTCCTGAACCGTTTTCGGTTGGAGAAGAGGGGTTCTACACCAAGTGGAAGCGATCTCATTTGGATGTCATTCTTCGTCAGGATTTAATCTCTCTTGAGGCTGTGCGTGATATTTCAACTCTAGAGACTTTGCTTTATTTGCTTCAGTCCCGTGTTGCTTCGCCGTTTTCATATTCATCGGTAGCCGGTGACCTACAGCGTGATGTTAAAACAATACAACGATGGATCATGGTGCTTGAAAACATGTACCTCGTTTTTCGCATTTCGCCTTATTCGCGCAATATTGCGCGTAGTATTTTAAAGGAGCCAAAACTTTATTTTTATGATTATTGCCGCGTCGATGGGGATGAAGGGGTCATTTTTGAAAATCTAGTTGCCGTGGCTCTCAAAAAAGAAGTGAGCTTTCTGAATGAGGCATTAGGAGTTGATTCAAGTTTACACACCCTCCGTATTAAAGGAGGAAGGGAAGTTGATTTTCTGGTTTTAAGAAAGGGGCTTCCTGCCCTTTTAATTGAGGCTAAACTATCGGATTCAACTCCGTCGACTAGCTTTGCGTTGTTCAAACATTATTTTCCGGGCTGCCAACAGATTCAACTGGTGCGAAATCCTGTGCGGGAGTTTACGACACCCTCCGGAGTCCAGGTGCGATCCGCTTTGCCCTGGCTCAGGGCTCTGAATTTATCTAAAAGCTAGGCCGTACTTTTGGCATAAAAAACCGGGCCGACTCTTTCGAATCAGCCCGGTTTCGCTACTCTGAATCCTTAGAATCGACTCAATAAGTCCTGGATCGTGAGTTGATCCCTGGAGTCTGTTGCCAATTGAAGCACCCTTCTGAGTTTCGCTTCACCGAATCTCCCAAGCTGAGTGACATCAAAAAAAGCTTCGCCCTTTTTGTGGATCAAGGCTAATAACTCGATCTCATCCTCACTGAGGAGTACTTCGACTCGCCCCACCATCGTTCTAACCAACTCTTGGGGTTGTGGTTGGATTCGGAGTGGGAGAATCCGATCCGTTTCTTCGCGCGGGAGAATATAAAGAACCCGAAGTCCAGGAGTTTTGAAATAACTCTTTTTCCATGTATCCGTCATGGCCTGAGCCTCACTCTGATAAAGACCCGTATCCGTCAACGCCGAGGTAAGAAGCTGATCCGCCTTCAGCATAAACTGACAGAGGGGTTGAGCCTCACTCCGAAATGAAATCAATCGTTTCGCGTTAACCAGTAAATCATTTCCTCCGGAAATGTTTCCTAAAAGCTGTATCGAACCACCGGACGAGGTGACGTTGACCAGAAAGACCGCCGGAATAGCTTCTTTCCCTCGATTTGAGAGTCTGAGTGTTCCTACTCCAGGAGAACCTGAAGTAACTTGCAAAGTCGTACTAAAATTTCCTAAGCCTCGATAAAAAATGAATCGTTCATTTTCGTTTCCAGACTTAATAAAATCAGCATGTACATTGCGTGCAGGCGCGTAAACGTTGCTGGAATCCACTGCAGGAAGGTTCAGAGGACTCTTGAGCAAATCCACGGCAAAGCTCACATTGCCTCCCGAGAGACTGCTTACCCCTCCAATCGGTGGATTGAACGAGATCGGATTCGGATAATATTGCGTAATAATCCCCTGCGGAAATCCGACATCTACCTGGATTCGCTGTTCTTGGTCGGAATAAAAATAAATCACTGGGGTCTCCATCTTTTGGGTCACAGCAAGCGGAGTTTCCACTGGCGTCCCATACTCGAAACACTTACCCCTGCAGGGGGGCGGCGTGTGCCCAGGTTGAGGACCTGGCCTGAGCCTTTGCTCATGAAGTGGATCGCGACCGTGGACAAAGCCAGGAAGTGATTCTTCTTCATGATAAAGCCCCTCCTGGACCTCCCCATTGGAACCTTG
>JAHFAC010000002.1 GCA_023250755.1 Bacteriovoracaceae bacterium
TCGGCATTCCCTTTGCGCTGGTGCAGTGGATGCGGCAGATGTGGCATCTTTCGCTAGATGCATACTGGTGGTGCCCGACGATTGTGGGAATGTTGCTGGCGAGTTTGGGGCCGCTGATTTATTCCTGGCTGAGGGCTAGGGCTGAGAGAAAGATGATCCAAGAGCGTCGGCGCAGACTGGAAGCGCTCAAAGTGGCCTCCGGCTACATGGTTCGTATGACGGAACTGGAGTCATTGCTTCGGGCGATTGTGCATCGGATCGTAAAAATTCTTCACCTTACCCATGCGGCGATTTATCTCTACGACGCTAAAAAAAAAGAGTATCAATTTCGCAGTCGCTGGGGGACGGTTCAGGAATTCTTGAAGTTGTCGGAGTCAGTGGGAGAGGATTTGCTGTTGGTTCGATTGCTTAAGAGTGCACGATTCAAGCATTGGGTCGAGCCGTTAGAGAGGGATGCGATTGTCCATCGGATGACCCATTGGGGATTGAATGAACAGGAGATTCCTCACTTGGAAGAAGATTTGCAAAAGATATCGGCGAGTGTGGTAGTCCCTGCTTATGAAGCGAATGGGGAGCTATTTGGTTTCTTAGCGTTGGGGCGGACATTGAGTGGCCGTCCTCTCGAAGTGGAAGAGCTTCAAGAGTTGGCGCTGTTGGCGAATCAGGCGGTTTCTGCGATTAAGAATACGGAGGTCATCAAAGAATTGGAGGAGTACCACCGCCACATGCAACATGCCGAGAAACTGGCTTCGATGGGGCAGATGATGTCCTCGTTGATCCATGACATTAACAATCCGCTGACCGTAGTGTGCGGGAATGCGCAAGTGTTGGCGATGCGTTGGCGCGGTAAACTCGGCGAGGATGACTTAAAGAAAGTGAAGCAGATTGACGATTGCGGTCGTCGCGCCGCTGGGATCCTGCAGAGACTGCTCAAGTTCTCCAAGCCAGCGGGTGAGGAACTGGAGGAAATCGTCGTTGACGAAATGATCACAGAGACGATTCAGTTGGCTCAGGGACAGTTGTCCTTCAGCAACCTTCAGTTAGAGGTGAAGTTAGAGGCAAAGTGCCAAGTCTTAGGGAACAAGGTTCAGTTGCAAGAGGTCGTCTGGAATTTGATCACGAACTCTTGGCAGGCGATGAAAGGAAAGGGATGGATCCAAATTACGAGCCAGAAAGAGGATAGTTGGACTCAGATCGCAGTGAGGGATAATGGTCCAGGCATTCCCCAAGAGATCGTTGAGAAGATCTTTGCTCCTTTTTTCACGACCAAAGCAGAAGGGACAGGACTGGGGCTCTACATCGCGAGCATGATCATTCTGGCTCACCGAGGGAAAATCCGCTGCGAAAGCGAAGTGGGCAAAGGGACGACGTTCTACATCGAGTTGCCGGTGTATGAGGGGAAGCTGACGAGGGGAATCTGGAGAAAACCGAGATAACAGGAGAGCATACCATGGAAATTAAAACACAGAGACACAGAAATGCAGTATTGAAAATTCTATGACACCACAGAGACACAGAGAAAAAACTGATGGCGTATGAAGAATTATCGGATTTAACGCGAGACATCATTGGAAGTGCCATAGAAGTACACAAAACGATTGGACCTGGATTCACAGAAAAAATATATTCGAGAGCATTACAACTGGAGTTACAAAAACGCGAAGTACCTTTTCATGTTGAACAGTCAATCAGAATCAAATACAAAGGTCAGCTATTAGGAATTCATCGCCTGGATTTAGTAATAAAAGATACTGTGGTAGTGGAGCTTAAGGCAGTTTATCAAATAAACAATTTTCATATTGCGCAGATGCTTTCATACTTAAAGGCAACCGATAAACGATTAGGTTTAATTCTAAATTTCTCACGAGCTAAGCTCGAGGTAAAAAGAGTTGTATTATGATTTTTTCTGTGTCTCTGTGGGATTCTGTGTTTCTGTGGTGTAATCATGTTAATAAGGAGGCTCTGTCATGGTGAAACTTCTCGTTGTTGACGATGATCCGGAGATTGTAGAATTACTTTCTGGTTTTTTCAAAGAGCAGGGCTATCGAGTACAGACTGCAACCAATGGCGAGGAGGCATTGGAAAAGGTCAAGATCCACCGTCCTCATTTAGTGTTTCTCGACATTAAGATGAAACAGGTCTCCGGAATCGAAGTTTTGCGACGGATTCGTGATCAAGACCCTGCGATTAAAGTGATCATGATCACCGCTCTGGCCGAAGAAAAAATGATGGCGGCCGCCCGAGAACTCGGGGCGAGTGAGTACGTGACGAAGCCCTTCGATTTGGACACTCTTTACAAACAGGTAATGAAAAAGGTCCATGCTCAGCTCTATGAGGACTTGCGAGTTTCTTATGATGAGTTGGAGAAGACTCTCAGCGGAGTGATCTCGGCTTTCGCCTCAGTGGTGCATAAGCTTGATCCTCACTACACGCACGAACATATCCAGCGGGTATTGCTCTTCGGGAAGAAGATTGTGACGAAACTAGTTGAACGCGGGGTGAGTCTGGAGGGAACATCTGAGGATATGTTTTTGGCGGGAGTTCTTTTACATGATGTCGGGAAAATTTTCACTCCACGGGAGATTCTGTATAAACCTGGCCCACTCAGCGATGAGGAATGGAAAGTGATGAAGCTCCATCCGGTGGACGGGGCGGAGCTCTTTGAGCAAATCGAAGGACTCAAAGGGGTCGCCAAAATCATTCGTCACCATCAAGAGAAGTGGGATGGGACTGGCTATCCGGATGGACTCAAAGCAGAGGAAATTCCGCTCGGCAGTCGCGTGGCGGCTGTGGTGGATGCTTTTGATGCGATTACGCATGACCGTCCGTACCGGAAAGGGCGCAGTGTTGCTGAGGCGCTGGAGGAACTCAAGCGCTGTGCTGGCACTCAATTTGATCCGACGATGGTCGAAATCATGGTCGCAGTCTGCCAAGAGAACCCTGGCCAAGAAGTTCACGTCTAGTGACAATCGAATGAACTTCCCCGTAGCAAGCTACTGGGAGGTTCATTGCTCCGAAGCCGTAACTATTCACCACCTCTGTCATTCC
>JAHFAC010000347.1 GCA_023250755.1 Bacteriovoracaceae bacterium
AACAAATCCAAGAAACCCTGCTCGAAAAAATACCGAAACTCCACGAAGGTCTTCAAGATCACAGCATTCAAAGACTTGAGATTGAGCTCAGCCGTCCAGGAACACTGCCCCGAAACCCTCGAAGCGGAAAAGTGAAGGGCCTGCTTGATGAACGCCAGTAAGCCCCTTCTCATCAGAAATTTCTCATTTTTCAAGCTCTGGTTGGGGCAACTCCTCAGCCAATCCTGTGCGCGCATGTATCAGATCGCCCTGATGTGGTGGATTTTGAGTCAGGCAGGACAATCGGCAGGAAAAGAAGCCGCTCTCTTTCTCATTTTAGGCGCCCTGCCTTCAATACTTTTAGCCGGGCGCATCGGTCACACAGTCGACCGACACGCGGCTAAATCGATTTTAGTTCTTGCTGACACTTTAGCCACAGTTACCGTCTTGTCAGTCGCCGCCCTCCTTCAAACGCATCTTTTCAACCTTTCTTTGCTTTATCTCTCAGGTTTTTTTCTTGCACTTTTTCAAGCCTATTACGACCCCACATTAAACAAAGCCGTGCCTGACTTAGTTGAAGCCGATGACATTGAGAGCGCCGTCGCCCTGATGTCCTCAACCCAGTCCATCGCTAATTTTGGAGGCGCAGTGCTTGGGGCAGCATTGATCGAGTCTGTGGGCGCCACCGGGATCGCCTGCTTAAACGCTCTCGGCTACGGAGCAGCCCTGCTTTGCAACTTGAGCATTTCTTTTCGAACTGCATCCGTACAAGCATCGGAGACCGTTCTACCCAAAGAATCCATCTGGACCTTGCTCTCAAACGCACCTTGGTTGCGCAAGGCCCTGATCGGATTTGGTTTTGTAAATTTTTTCTCAACCCCGATTTTGGTGGTGCTTCCTCTTTATGTAAAAAAAACCCTCATGGCAGGTGCATCCACCTTGGGGATTTTAGAAGCCGCTCTTTGGATTGGACTGGTTTTAGGCTCCCTTCTTTCTGAGCGTTTTAGATTTACTTCAAATCCCATTGAACTTGGAGCTTATTGCCTCTTTTCTATGGGACTTGCCCTTACCCTTCCTAGTTTTTGGGTGCAAACCAGCGCTTGCGGAGTTTCTCTTTTCTTTGTTGGATTTTTTCTTGGAGTAAATAACGTAAAATTTATCTCACTTTTTCAAGAAGTGGTCCCCTCAGAGATCAAAGGCCGATTTTTTGCCAGCATGCAAGCTCTCGTCAGTTTCACGATCCCAGTGGCTTATTTTATTTTCGGCGCTGCAGCCGACTGGACTGGACCCACTCTGCTTTGCCTGATTCAGGGCATTGGAATTGCCACGATTGCACTCTACTTTCTCCATCTCTCAAAACAACTCACATCCGAAGGCAACGCCCCATGAACTTTCGACTTGCAACACGTGAAGATCACGCGGCACTAAAACATCTTTATCAGGATCAGCATCTTGGATTTTCATCCCACTCACAGGTTCATGAAGAACCCATTTTTAAAAACGACCAACGACTCTCCGAGAGTTTAGCTTCTGATCGTTATCTTTGGATCGTCGGCACTAAAGGAACTTTGCTCACGTTGGCTTTTTTGCTTTATCATGAGAAAGAGCAGGGACTTTGCAAAATTCACCGAATCTATTCGAATCAAAACTTAGCCGTAGCCGATGAAGAAATTCTACTAGGACTCGGCTTTCTGGCTTTAACCATTAAAGAACAGCTGCCACTAGTCGATCTTCTTTACTGCACGACTTTGACCCTAAGCCCAGAACTGCAAAATCTCACTCTCAAGGCTGGATTTAAATTACTTGGAATTTTTCCGGGCTTTCATGGAGCCGACCCCAGTCATATCAACGGACTCAGTGCTTTATTTCTCAAAGGCGAAGTTCTCACAGAGTCACGCTACTCTGGATTCAAACAACACCCACTCATCTTTCCATTTTTTGAGCTAGTCAGAAAAAAACTTGACCTCCCAAATCAACCCAAAGCAAGCCCCACCGAAGTCAGTGCGGCCTTTGAAAACTTAAAATTGGATCCTTCACCCGAACTCGAGATGATTCATGCTCCGCGCTTTGTCTCAAAAAAATTTGAAATCACGAAACGTCGCCGAGTGCTTTCGAACCAATTTTACCCCTTTCGCGAACCCAACGCCCTCATTACCGATCCTGAGCAAAACGTCGAGGTCTTTTTAAAATTGATTCCAGAAATTGGGCTAGCCACCCTCATTGGTGAAAGGATCGATATCCCAGTCCATCCTGCCGATCTCTATCGCTCTGTCCTCACTTTACTGCGTGCTCAAGGGATCACTTACGTCGAAGTCCTCGTCGATGCGGCTGATCTTCTTGGAATTGAGTGCCTGCTCCAAGCCGGGCTCCTGCCTTGTGTCTATTTCCCGGCATTTAAAGCCAACGGACACATTCGCAGGGATTACATTGTCCTTAATCGATCCTTTAACAGTGAGTCCATCCTCCAACCTGCAACTTTAAGCACTGAAGACGCTAGGCCCGAGTACTCAGCGTTTTTTCGTGAATATGTCCATCTACTGAAAACAAACTTTACATCCGTCCAAAAGCTCTCCGAATAATCCTCTTACTTAAGCTTAGACATTGACCATAACTATTTGTTATTTAAGTATTTTTTTATAATAAAATAAGCACCATTCTTGCAATGCTTAGCCCTATTCTAGCAACATCTGGGTTAAAGCCGTAAAGAGAGAAGGAAAATTATGTATGAGAAATAAATTCATTGTTAAATTTATTATTAAATTCATGATTCCTGGCGCTCTTATTATGGTGATTGCACCTAGACTTGCTGACGCAGCTCCTCCCCTGGAATGCCACTATGTGCATCCTGTTTTTGAAGATTTTAAAGATATTGCCACCAAAACCCCGAAGCTCAAGGCATTCAGCTCCGCAGCTGAGCGCAATGATGTTCGTCTCATTGCATTTCAGAAAAATTTTAAGGCAAATGACGGGAATTTTTGCCGCGATAAATATAAAAATTACGGAGGTCCTGAGGCATTTTGCATGGGACTCATTCAATGTGTTGGCGCAAAGGCTTCCGT
>JAHFAC010000026.1:0-3283 GCA_023250755.1 Bacteriovoracaceae bacterium
GCGAACTGGATCGAATCAGAAACCTCAATCCCATCCTCAGCCGTATTGCGTGGAATCGCCTTTTTGATCCACCCCTCCCCTGGTCTTTTTCATTTCACCGAAAGAGACGGCTCTTTTTCAAGGCAGGGTTGAATCTTTATTGGATTTTACTTTTTCTCTTTTTTTTAGAAGGACTACTAGGATCTTGTCTAAGCCGCGCCCCTCTTTTCAACCAGGGTGTCCAAAAGCGCCATGAGCTCATCCAATAAATAAGGTTTTGCCAAAAATTTCGCTCCTGGCATATTACAGAGCCTCTCTTCTCCATGCTGAACCGCAGAGAGGACAACCGTGGGTGGTGTAACGCCAAACCGTTCCAAAATTTTTCCGTAGAGTTCCTCACCGCTCATCCCTTCCAAACGCAAGTCCAGCAATAAAATATCGGGCCAAATCGATTCTAAATATTCGAGGGCTCGGTGGGGAGTTTCGATCAGGTCCACGTCGTGATGATAGGACTCAAGCACCATCCCCAAAGTTTCTCTTACAGATCGATCATCTTCAACGACAAGGATTCGCATTTTGCAATTTTTTCCTCGATGCTGTCTTTAAAGTTTGCTTTTTTATCATTTCTGCCTAAGATTTCCGCCTGGGTTGAAAAACTCGTGCTGATCTCTGCATATTCAAAGCCAATTAGGCAAATCAACTTGCTAAATCAGCTCGATAAATCAGGAGGAACAGAGAATGACAACCGACTATCGAATCGAAAAGGATTCACTTGGCGACATTCGAGTTCCTAAAAAAGCTCTTTATGGCGCTCAGACGATGAGAGCCATTCAAAATTATCCAATCTCAGGGAGAACCGCGCACCCAGCGCTCATTCGAGCCTATTTACGACTCAAGAGCGCAGCTGCCTCGGCTAATGCTAAAGCAGGGGTACTGAGCCCTAACTCTGCGCGTCTCATCACTCAAGCAGTCAATGAATTGCTTAAAATGCCGATAACAGAGTGGTCATTGATTTTTCCTGTGGATCCCTATCAGGCAGGCGCCGGAACAAGTCAAAACATGAACATGAACGAAGTCATTGCAAATGTGGGAAATCGCTTGGCTGGCAAGAAGCTGGGCACTTATCATCCGCTCCATCCCAACGATCACGTCAATCGCTCACAATCTACGAACGATACCTTTCCGACTGCAATGCGAATGGCTCTTTTGGATGCTTCGCTTCCATTAGCAGGAGAATTAAAAGCACTCGCTGCCTCATTTTTGAAGAAATCCCAAGCCTGGATGAAAATTCCGAAATCTGGACGCACTCATCTTCAAGACGCCGTCCCCATGAGACTCGGCCAGGAGATTGCCGCTTATGCAACGGTGCTTAACCGTTGTGCCGTTTGGCTTGAACAGGGTCGCAATGAATTGCGTGAATTAGGCATCGGCGGAAGCGCTGCGGGAACCGGGCTCACGGTACCACCTGTCTATCGAAAAACCATCATTCCAGAGCTTTCAAAATTAACAGGAGAAAAATTAAGACCCGCTTCTAATCTCTGCGAAGCGATGCAATCCCAATCCCCTGTAGTTTTTTACTCCTCGATGCTTCGCTTAATGTCGCTTGAGCTCACTCGTATTTGCAATGACCTGAGACTGCTTGCGTCGGGCCCACACACCGGGCTTGCCGAAATCCTACTCCCCGCTGTCCAACCCGGCAGCAGCATCATGCCAGGCAAGGTCAATCCTTCGATTTTAGAAATGGCAAACCAGACTTGGTACTCTGTCCTTGGCTATGAGCAGACTGTGACCTACGCTGTCCAAGCCGGTCAGCTCGAGTTAAACGTCATGATGCCAATCATGGCCTACTCGGCTCTTGAAGCAACCCAAGTTGCCACTCAAGCAATCCAAGTTTTGCGCCTTCGGTGCATCGATGGACTAGAACCCAACGAGCCTCGCCTCAAGCGTTATTTTGAAAGCACTCCTCAGATCGCCACAGCCTTGAGCCCTCGTCTCGGTTACGAAACCACAGCCAAGTTAGTCAAAGAATCACTTGAACGAGGCTGTTCGGTCATCGACTTGGTAAAGGAGCGCAAACTGATTCCTCTCCATGATTTAGAAAAACTTCTTAAAATTGACGCTTTGGCACCAGTCAATCCGAAGTAGAATTTGGTTTCTCAGGAAAGAAGAACTCAGTCTCTTCTTCTTCGGATTCATCCGACAAATCGACTGACTCATCCATTAAACAGCCTGGCAGCCCCGGGCGGGTACCCATACGAACATGAAAATGATTGCGATGACCACGAACATGCTTGATGAATGCACGATAACTAAACCAATCGGGATCGCCCTTAGCCGCTACAGCTAATTTACGAATCAAGGTTCGGTCCAAGAAAATAACTTGTACACAGGCATAGGGATTTTGAAAAACTTTTTTAATCAACCACCAGATCACGTGCGGATCAAAATGCCGGTCAAAATTGATCGGCGAGGACTGCCCCTTCTTAACCTGAAGAAATCCAATATCCGCATCCTGCCCTGAAGTATGGGAGCGATGCCCCGGACGGCCACCTTTTCCTGCAAGACACCCTCCTCGAGGTGCAGAGATATCCCCCACAACCAAAGACACACCTTGCTCAGCTGGAGAAGAATACTGCAATGTGACTTGATGCCCTAGCCACTCGAGCATTCCAACCATTTCATCAGTTCCAAAATTGGTGCAACGATGAGGAGCACGCAACATAATACGGTTCTGATCAGTCGGAACAATGGCGCGTCCCCAAGCCAGAAAACCGTTATTCACCGAACAGAAAGCCTGACTGCCTTTCCTACCAATCTCTTGAGTTATTAGAATCAGGAGATTGCCTAATTTTCCGCTCGCCGCCGCCTCGATATAGTGACGCTGGTCGGCTGTCATCTCTCCACAGTAACTTCCCTTGCGACGATTCGGCGAGCAACGATTGACCGGAGCACGGTGACCCAAAACTTTGCGTGGGCAGCATCGGTAACCGCGAAAAGCAAAATCAGGATTCCACTCAGCGCAAAACGCAGGATCAACGCCGCCGTTTAAGGTTTCAAGGTATTCTGATTCAGGACTGCAAGATAGGAATTCAAAACTCGGTGGACCCGTGGCTGCAAGAGCTGAGATCGCCCAAGTGGTGATTGAGCCCACCCAAAGTAACGTGCTAGAAGCGCTCACCCAGCTCACTCCCACTTGAAATCAACCTCAATTGCTCCTCCAAGTCCTCAGTCATCTCGCACCAATAGCGATGAGATCCAAACTCAGGAAAAGCCAGCGGAAAAGCAGGATCCTCCCAACGCCTGG
>JAHFAC010000026.1:3293-12176 GCA_023250755.1 Bacteriovoracaceae bacterium
ATGGATATACCTCAGTGCGCGTAAGGGCTCGATCAATTTGATCGTCCTTCTATCAAAAGTCCGCATCTCCTCATAGCCCATCAGCATGGCCTCAAGCTTTTGGCGAGCCCCTAGATCACGCCCTGGCACCAGGAGCCAAAGATCCTGAACTGGAGGCCCTACGCACATATCATCAAAATCAAGAAAAACAGGGCCAGCAGGTGTCCAAAGAAGATTTCCGAAGTGACAATCCCCATGAAGGCGATGAGTTGCAGCTTCATTGAACCAAGGCTCAATGAGTTCACAGATTTTTTCTACTGCGATTCGATATCGAGTTTGAAAATCAAGCGGGATCCATCCCGGCCCCTTCCTGGAAATATCCTTGAGAAGAAATTCCAGATTCTTTCTGCCATAGGTCGCGGGATTGAGATGAACCCTCTTCATAGCCTCTCGTGAAGCAGCTACGTTATGGATTCGCGCAAGAAAACGCCCCACACGGAGATAGTGATCCTCGGTCAATTCATCCACTGCCCGCCCGCCCACTTTTGGAAAAAGTGCATACCAGATCCCGGTCTCTGGCATTTCCCTGAGGGTACTTCCATCTGTAAACAGGAGCGGGGCTACCACAGGAATTTCAGCTGCTTGTAGCTCCAAAAGAAATGCATGCTCTTCGAGAATCTGATCACTGTTCCAGCGCCCAGGGCGGTAAAATTTCACCACACGCCGGTGAGCCAAAGGATCGATGCGCCGTACTTCCTCATCGACCTCAAGCTCAACTTCGTAGACCCGATTTTCAAAACTATTGAGAGCCGAACATCGGCCCGTACACAGAAAGCCAGAGGTTTCGACAGCCGAGAGCACGCGATCGGGCGTTAGTTCAAAAAAGAAACGGGTTTTTTCCTCTCCCTCAGGTGAATTTAACACCCTGCGAGTTTAGCACAGATCATGAGGCATTGCTGTTTCCATTGCCTTGCGCTATTTTTATTCACCGAATGACTCAAGACGAAGATTATTTCATCCTCAATACCCAAGAGGCCGATCCCAAGCGAATCCGCAAAGAGCGCGAAAAAGCCCGAAAACTTCGAAAATCTCAGTGGTGGCTCACCTTGCTCAATCGAGGGATCTGCCATTATTGCGGAGGCCAATTCTCCTCAAAAAAATTGACCATGGACCACATCGTCCCCCTTGCTCGAGGCGGAACTAGCACGCCTGGTAATGTTGTACCCGCCTGCCTTGAATGCAATCGAGGCAAAAAATTATTAACGCCAGCAGAAAATTTGATGAAAAAATCCTAATCCCCTACCAGCCCATTGAACCCTGCGCAATCTCGAGGAATGCGGCTTGCACCCCTCTTAGAGTGCAACCATCCCGAACCCTGCTGATCCAGACTCTCCAGGGAGGACTTATGTCAAACCCAATTCAAAAACCGCATGAACCAAAAGAACTATCGAAAGAATCACAAAAAGAATTTGGCGAAGACCTAACTTTCGAATCAACCCACCATCCATCTCAAGAAAAGCCCGAGGGAGGACCTGAGGGGCTTGAGAAAAAAGAAGAGACTCAAGCCGGCCATGAAGGCCGACCCTTTGAAAGAACCAAACTTGAAGGAGAAAGAAGACCCAGAGGCACAGCGGCTATGGACCCACAAACCCGTCGTGAAGTCGCAAGGAAAGGCGGACTCGCCGTATCAAGAAATCGACAGCATATGGCAGAAATAGGCAAAAAAGGCGGGCAGACCGTTTCAAAAAACCGTGACCATATGGCAACGATAGGCAGAAAGGGTGGGGAAGCCTCCAGAGGGCATCATTAAAAAAAAATAAATAAAAATCAGGGAAAAATCAAAGGTCAAAGATCAAAGGTCATTCCTTCGATTGCAAAAGTCCAATCCACCTGGTGCAAATCAGTGAGACCGGATCGGGCCGATGACTTATGTTGCCCATTGTAATACCGACCGGCCTGGGTTTGGGCGGCCGCGATTTTTTCGTCACTTGCAGCCGGGTCATGATGCATAAAAACAATCCGCTTCACCCCCTCGCGCATTGCTATATCAAGCCCAATTGAAGCTGCAGCATGGCCCCAGTTCACTTTTTCGATCGCCTCAAAGAGCGTATACTGAGCGTCGAAAGTCATGAGATCAACCCCCTGATAGAGAGGGAGATCAGGACCAAGCTCCTCGCGCGTGGCTCGGGTACATTCCGTATCAACACAGTGAGAGAACACTTTGCCATCCTTTTCAAAACGATATCCCCAACAAGGATCGGGATGGTCCAGTTGATACGGAGTCAGTGTCATATCACCAATGCTAAATGACTTTCGCTTTTCCAGCTGATGATAAATAATCTTGGCACCGAGGTCAGCAAGATTTACGGGAAAATAAGGTTTTCGAAAGAGATTTTTGAAAACATCCGGGAGTTCGGGCTGAACCGCATAGGCATGGATGACATTCCCCGGAATGAAAATAGGGTTAAAAAAAGGTAAACCAACCAGATGATCCCAATGAAAGTGTGTAAACACAATGTGAACTTCGCCCTTGCCCTGACCACAAGGCCCTCGCATCAACTCATACCCCAAACGGCGAATTCCAGTACCACCGTTGATAATGACCTGAGACCGATCCGTGATGACCTCAATACAAGGAGTATTACCACCGTAGCCCCCGAAATCCGGAGGCGGGAGAGACGCAAGAAACGCCTCAACTTGGCCTAATTCTTTATTCCCAGCCTTAAAAAAGGCCCTGAAAAGGCCTCGGATCCGCGCTTCTACTTCTTCTGGAAGAGGGGGAGTAGGCAAAGAACCGCGAACACCCCAAAGTTTGATTTTCATCAGAATCTCTTGTCAGCAGCCTATTGAGAAACAGGAGGTGTCGCTTCTTTTGATTTTTCAGCTTCAGCTGATTTTTCGGCTTCAGCGCCACTCTGATGCTTGTGTGAGTGATTACACTTCTTGCCTTTACATTTTTTACAATGAGTACAATCAGCCTTTTTTACGCCCTCACTCCCTTTGCCATGGGCCTTTTCGCAATCGCAGGCCCAAGACAAACTTCCGTTCAGAACGAAAAGGGCACAAAAAAGAACAAAAACTCTCTTTATGGTGCGTCGCATAATCATTTTCCTTTCTTTTTTACAGTCTACAATGAAATTTCTATAGCATTGAACTAAAAAAATCCTTGGCAAAGACTAATTTTGAGGCTAGACACGGAAACCATTATGAAACGTGGACGCCCAAAAGGTCGCTCTCGCGACAATCGTTCGTTTGGTCCGCTCGGAGACCTGATTCGCAAGCATCGCCTAGAACGCCAACTTGGCCTTCTTGACGTAGCCAAAGCCTGTCAGTGCTCCGTGCAATTTGTATCTAACATTGAGCATGGCCGTGCGCCTCTCCCTTGGGAGAAAGTGGGGCAACTCGCCTCCTTTTTAAAAATCCCATTAGAGGAGCTCCAAGCAGCCAATCTGGCCATCCGCTCAGACTTCAAGAGCTTTGTGAAGACCTCTCGAGGAGAGAAGGGTCGCAGAGTCCCAACTCCCGCTGTGCTCAGTGGGATGAAGGGTGCGGCCTCCGTCATGGCATTTTCTGCCAAAGACGCCCAGCTCCGTGAAGTCATTGAGCGATACCAGTCTGCCTCATTGACATCCCGAAAGCGCTTTGTAAAAACTGCGCTTCGGATGTTAGGAGAGTAAGACGTTAGGTCAGTCAAGGACTCTTGCGCCTGAGTAAAATAAAGCTGTAGTCTGGATTTCCTGATTTTCGCTCGCGTGAAATTTCTTCAAATTCGAGTGGGCTGATTTCAGGAAAGTAGGCGTCACCTTCGATTACTTGATGAACCCGGGTCAGATAGATCTGATCCGCAAGAGGTAGGGCTTGGCGATAGATTTCTCCTCCGCCGATCACAAAAATTTCGGTACAATCAAGTCTTTGTTCGGCTGCTTTTTCCGCTACCTCAAATGCTCGATCGAGAGTTGAGGTCACGGTGGTGCCTATAATAGAGAGCTCCGATCTGCGTGAGATCACAATATTATCCCGTCCGGGGAGCGGCCTTCCGATTGATTCATAAGTCTTCCTCCCCATGACAATGGGATGCCCTAGGGTCAACAGCCTAAATCTTTTCATATCTTCCGGAATGGACCAAGGCAGACGATTATCCACCCCAATGACCTGATTCTCGGACATCGCGACAATCAATGAAATTTGGAGTGAGCCCTTCACACCGCCACCGGAGCGCGAATAGCCGGATGAGGATCGTACTCGGTCAAGGCAAAATCTTCATACTTAAAATCAAAAATGGACCGGATCTCCGGATTCAACTGCATCCGTGGCAGGGATTTTAACTCTCGACTCAATTGAAGTGAAGCCTGTTCCAAGTGATTCAAATAGAGATGCGCATCTCCAAAAGTATGGATGAACTCACCGGGCTGTAAACCCGTCACTTGAGCCACCATTAATGTAAGCAGAGCGTAACTTGCAATATTAAAAGGAACGCCCAAAAAAACATCGGCGCTACGCTGATAGAGCTGGCACGATAGCTTTCCATTTAAAACATAAAATTGAAATAAAATATGGCAAGGCGGCAACGCCATCCGATCGAGCTCTGCAACGTTCCAGGCGCTCACAATCAAGCGCCGGGAATCGGGGTTTTTCAAAATTTCTCCGATGATACCCTGAATTTGATCTACGACCCTTTCTTCAGGCCCGCGCCAACTCCGCCACTGAGCACCGTAAACAGGGCCAAGGTTTCCCTCGGGATCCGCCCACTCATCCCAGATGCTCACACCCTTTTCTTTCAAGTACTGAGTATTCGTCTCGCCGCGTAAAAACCAAAGTAGTTCATAAATAATGGATTTGAGATGGACTTTCTTGGTGGTAACCAGAGGAAATCCCGCTTCCAAATCAAAACGCATCTGGTAACCAAAAATGCTCCGTGTTCCGACACCGGTGCGGTCTTTCTTTTCTGTACCCTTTTCATAAACGTGTCGAAGAAGATCGAGGTAAGGACGCATTAAAACAAAATTTATAGTCCGCCCATTGCATGAACGCAATTTGTTTTTATAATGAGTGACTAAAATTTCAGCTTTAGCACACCTGGTTCCGGAGAACTTGATTAACTCAGTCGTGAGATGACCTCTCTGACCAGTCGGTGCGACCCAATGGATTGGAGTGCACGGGTAATGTCTTGAATCATCTCGTGGGTGTCTTTTTCCATATCAATGTTGTCAATAATAGGGAGCACGGCTGATTTATCTTTAATTTTGCCCAATGCAATAACGGCCTGTCTCTTTACCATGGACTCATTGTCTTTGAGGAGTGAAACTAAAAGCGGGACGCACTGCTGAAGCTCACCCAAAAAGAGTTTTGCACCCGCAGGTTGATCTCTCCAAGTCTCAAGAAGCTTGTCTTTTTCTGCAATCAAGGTTAGCTCACCCAATGCAAATGCCGCGCTTGAACGCATCAGCGGGTCTGAGTGCATCAGCATAGGCTTAAGCAACTCGACAACCTGGATTTTTCCGGCTGCAAAGAGTGCCATTGCTGCGTTCGCCTTGACCCGATTATTGACACTGGTGAGCTTGGGCAAAATAAGCTCCACGCACTTAGGAGTACGCACCTGACCCAAGGCTTCCACCGTATTGGCGACGATCCTTTCGTTTGGAGAGTCAAGAAACCTGCTGATTCCTAAAATTCGATCATCCGTACAAACCCGTCCAATCGCCGAAATTAAAGCAGAAATCAGGCGCTCAGCGGTCTCGATCCGCAACCCTTGAAATAACGCCTCTAACACCGCAGAGTTATTTTGCCCTGAAAGCTTACTCAAAGCTAAAACCGCGCTGAGCCTCACTTCTTCTTCTGAATCCTTAAGTGACTGCAAAACGTAAGGGATTGCAGTCTCATTTCTCGATTGGCCCAGTAGTTCAATGCTTTTGCATCTCACCTGAAAGTCGGCAGAAGTGACGTTTTCCATCAATGTTTTAAGATCTCTAATTTTGATGAGTTCAAAAACGGTAACTTCTTCTTCTTTTCCCCGAATTCCCTCATGGCGAATCTCTTCATAATCTACGAGACCCTTAATCAGCTCTTCAACATGGCCAGAAAAAACAACTTTTGCATATCGACCCAATTTGCAAAATTTTTCGATACGACTTGCCAAATTCACAACATCTCCAATGATCGTGAAATCCATGCGATCCTTGGATCCTATGGGACCCGAGATCACTTCACCATGAGTAATCCCAACGCCAATTTCAATCGGCCTTTTTTGGCGTTCCATCCTTTTCAGATTAAATTCTCTGAGCCGCTCATGCATTTCAAGGGCACAGAAAACAGCCTGCATTGCAGTAGAGGCGGGGGAGGGGCCATCAATTGATTTCTGCCGCAGGGACTGTCGCTCCTCTGCGGCGTAAAATACGGCCAAAATGCCATCCCCGATGAACTTATCGACCTCACCTCCGTACCGGCGTACGACCTCGACCATCTCGGTGAAATACTCGTTCAACATGGCCGTCACTTCTTCTGCCTCAAGATTTTCGCAATGAGAGACAAAATTTCGGATATCACTAAAAAGAACTGTTGCTCTAAGTCGCGTGCCTCCAATCAGGGGAGCGCCACTATTTTCGGATGCCTCCACGATCTGGCGATAAGTCGAATCTGAAAGAAACTTTCGAAGCTCTTGTTTGCGCCTCAGCTCTGAAGTCATCGCATTAAAGGCATGGATCAATTCTCCCACTTCATCGCTTCGTGAGGTCTCCACAGAGGCTCCATAATCACCCGATGATACTCGCTGAAAAGCCGTCACTAAACGACGAATGGGAGCAATCAAGAGCTGAGCGAACAAGGTCGCTAAAAATAACCCAAGAGCCATGGCAGGGATGAGATCCAGCAGGATTTGCCGGCGAATCGCCTCAACGCCCTTCCTTAGGGTTTGAAAACTAAAACGATATTCAATAAAAAAAAGAGGCTCCAGGCCCTCTCCTCGATAAGCATGGATCACTGAATAGAGCGTCTCCCCTCCATGACTCATTTTGAGCTGACGGGTCACCTGATCTTGAGTCCTTAAATCTACTTCGACTTGAGGCGGAAGATCAGATTTCTGGGCATCTTGCACCAGAGTCGTTGGGGGCGTCGACGGTGCCATCTCGCTGTCGAATAAAACACTATTGGTTCGCCTAGAAATAATTCGGATCCCGATTAAATTTTCATTCGTCGAAATAATGGAATTAATGCCAGGCAAGAATTTGTCCGCGTAATTGAAATAAAAATAATTTGAAAAATCAGAAACCACCTGGGCGGTGGCAAAACGGCTGAAGAGTATTGATTCTTTTTCGATTTCCTGCGTCCGTTCCCGGGTTTGAAGTTCAGAAAGTGTAAAAAAAATGATTACCCCGGTTAACAGATTCACGAGAACGATAGTGAGAAGGAATTTTAATTTAAGACCGAAAGACTTTCTCAAAATATGGCGAAAACCATCAAGCGAAACCATTACGATGGGCAAGAAACGGGTATGGGCTGAGATCCATGCCACACTTGAGATCAAAGCGAAACCGACCACCAATGCCCATAGGATCCAATTACGAAGATCCGTGTTGTTTAAAGTATAAAGAATTGCATACTGCCCCGTTGGGATTAGGACTTGAACCTTAAAACCTTTAATCGAAACATTCGGAACACCACCTGACAAACGCGAAAAAAGGTCGTTTTTATCTATATATATTCTAGGAGGTACGGCACTCGGGGCAGGCGCGTCTGAGTCGAAGATGATCATTGCCGCGGTAGATAAAATCTGAATACGCTCAAGCCCGCGCACTTCAGTGAGAATTTTTCGGATTCCAGGAAGAAACTGGTCTTCATAGTAAAAATAGAAGCTGGCTTGAAAACGCTTAAGAACCACGTCATGCTTGGTACGCACAGTCTCAATGCTGTCTTGAGAAAAGCGGTTTAACTCGGCCTGCTTATAGAAAGAAAGCGCAAGTACGAGAAGCAGAGCGGTACAAACCCATCCGATGGCCACTCTAAGGGAGGTTCCCTGAGCACGACCTTCCATTGTCGTCTCCATTAATTTTTAGTATAACAGAGTTGAAGGAGTCGGGGGTATTATCCGATGAAAACTCTCACAAAAAATCCCAATACTTCTAGGCGTCAAATAACCAACCTGTCCCCCGAGATTATTTTCGAAGACGCTCACCTGCTGATCCTTTCAAAGCCTGCTGGACTTTTGAGCCAAGGTGAAAAAAAAGGCGATCCTAACCTCGTAGACTGGCTCAGAACTTACCTGGCACGACCTTACGTGGGACTCATCCATCGCTTAGATCGCAATACCTCTGGAATCATGATTGTCGCCAAACGCTCTAAAGCTGCCAATCGTTTGACGGCAGCACTACAAACCGGAAAAATCCAGAGAACATATCTCGCCTGGCTAGAAGGTGAGCTCTCTGAAGCATTTCTTTGGGAACATTTTTTATATAAAGATGAAAAAATAAATTTGGCAAAAGTAGTGGGCGCCAGCCACCCTTACGCAAAAAGCGCAGCTCTCTCTGGGCTTCCCATCGGAAAAGGCGCGTGGATGGGAACTCCTTTGACTTTAGTCGAACTCAAGCTTGAGACAGGCCGCTCTCATCAAATCCGCGCCCAAGCCAGTGCTGAAGGGCATCCTGTCTTAGGTGATGTGAAATACAGCAATCATTCCGTTCCGGGATTGAATCGTCCCGCACTCCACTCGTACCGAATCAGCTTTCCTCACCCAATGACTGATAAAATCATGAGTTTCGAGGCCCCCTTACCCGAGGATCTGAAGAGGATTCCACTCTCAAAACGAATCCCTTGAGATAACGATCTTGTGGGCAATTTAATTGGGTCGGAAAAGTCTCCGGCAGATCCATCCCCCAAAGCAAGCGAAGACGCCTTGCGGTTGCTTTTGCCGCA
>JAHFAC010000348.1 GCA_023250755.1 Bacteriovoracaceae bacterium
AAGTACTTTTTGAGCCATTGGGCCCGAGTCAATATATAGAATTACACAGGACTACTAGTAGAAACCCCAATCATTTCAACGCGCTGCGCTGTTTTAAAATTTATTCTAACTAGGGGTTCCCAAAGCATTTTTTTCATCTACAATAGACTCTAGGGCATAAAATCAGGGGCTAGCATGAGTTAGTTTTTTTGGGGGTGATTTCGGGGATGAAATCAAATCAAGCTTTATCGCTTAGTGTCATTTTAGGGCTAGCTCTCTTTGCCTCAGGAGCTTCTGCGCCTACGAACACAGTCCCTACAGTCAAGTCAGGTGCTCAGTCCTCCTCTAACTCTAATAACTCTAAAAAAGACGACACAGATTCAGGTCCGTCTGATTCGGCGGAGGTTCAGACTTTCAACACCGATGTGCCCTCACCCACCTTTGCAGCTAAAGGGAGCGAAAATTTTGGAAGTATTTTTGTAAGCTGTAAGGGGCTGGGCGGGTCGGGCGGTGGGGCTGCGGGTGCGATTGGGGCTGCGCTTCAGGGGATGGCGGGCGCATTGAGCAGTGGTGGCGATATGAGCTCGATGTTAGGCGCAATGCCAGTGTCGATGGACTCCGAATGTCAGGCGGCAGGAGATGCGGGCATTGATTCGGGCGCTACGAGTTGTGAGAATTTTCAGGGACCTGATGGACGATTTGATCCCTCTCAGGTCGCAGCTCTTCGTGCCAAGGCGATGAAGGCGATCGGTGCGCTTCAGTGTAAGAGATCCAAGCTTCAGGCCATTCGAAGCGAGGTGGATTGTCTGAGCACTCAGGCCAATCTCTTGACCCAGCAGGTTGCCACTCTTCAAAAAGCGTATGTTGATAATATCCAGAGATTTCAGCAAGACGTTGGGAAATTAAAATCCATTATTTCAGATCGCGAGACTCAGCAAAAAGATGTTTTGACGAAGCTCAATGGGGATCCCGACAGCAAAGCCACCGGTTTAATTGATATGAAGGCCAGGACCGAAGCTCTGATCGCCGCGATGCCCACTGAGATCGATGGGGTCAAGAAGCTCCAAGACGAGGCGAAACAACAGCGCAAAGCGCTCGAAGAGCAAGTTCAATTTCGAATTGCGGGCCTGACGGGGGAGTGCTTTAAAAACCGACCTTCTCCGAGTTATCTTTGCGATGTGAATGGCGCGCCCGTGAGCGCGTATGATCATGTGCTTTGCCGCTATGAGCAGAACATGACTTTAGATCAAAACGGCCGGATCGACCGGGATGATCGGACTGCCCGGCGTGCGCATCAAAGTCGGCTCGGGCTTCAGAGTTTGCTGGATCAGATTCTGGGAGATATCCCGAGTTCAAAACTTCCGAGCAAGCCCGAAGAGGCGGTCACCCAGAATATTCAAGTCCTAACTCCGGATGAAGTGGAGTCTCGCTATGGCGCGAAGTTGAGGACCTTCAGTGCGAAGGGAATGAATGTTTACAGCTTTATCATGAATAAGTTTACAAATTGCTACAGCGATGCCAACTCACAAGTGAGTCGCGAGCGAAAATTAGCGAATACTTTGATTGGGCTCTCACAGTTCAAGCTCAAAGAGGCGGAGAAGGCCATCAACACCCAGGTCAACACGCTTCTCAATAAATATTCACAGCATTGGGCCGATGCATTGAGGGCGCTGACAGGCCAGCATGTGCCGCTGGATGTTTCGCAATGTCAAACCGCTGAACCCGAGCAGCAGGCCGGATGTCTTGATGATATCCGAAAAAACATGGAGGGATTGCTCTCCGGAACGGTCAAACAAGCGCAGATGCGGCTCTTTGTTCCGGGCAATTCGGTCCCGCCCATTATGGTTCAGTGCATGGGGATCAATGGATGCGTCGCTGCACTTCAAAACGTAAGTCGAAATTTGAAGGCCGAAGTCGCCAAGGTCAAGGCGTTTAAGAATCAATATGTCCAACAGGCCAATCAAGCGGTGGAGGGTTTTACCAGCCGAATGTCACAGATCTTCAGTCCTGCGAGTCAACGCCTGACGGATATGGTGAAGAAGCTCAACAGCGCGATGGCTTCGGCCGGGATTGGTTCGGGGCTAAATTTTCCACCCATTGAAGCAGAAGAGTTAGAGAAGGAGCAAGAAAAAGAAGGCGAAGAAGGACTTTATAAAGTACCCAAAGATGTTTTGAAACTCATTGGCGGAAAAACAAAACCTCCAATGCTCAATATCAGTGGGGATAGCTTTCAATCTGCGTTGTCTGGTCTCGCGCAAGGAATCAAAGAAGCTGATCAGGAGATGAGCAAAGTCTCTGACTCCGTAAGCAAGCTCGGTTCGATCGAGAGCAAGTGTCGAGCGGCGGAGATGAAGAAGCTGGCTCAAGATCTGAGGGCCGAAATTGATCGCTTAAGGGGGGCTGGGTGCCAAGCGGAGGCCTATTGTGGAGACCCTGATGCTTACGAAGAATTGATGCACTCTTTAAGTGGCATTGGAAATTTTGGATTGAGTGACGTAAGTTCTGGCAATCTCAAGAACGGTCTTTCAAGGGTGTGTCCGTCAAGAGCGACAGTGGGTGAATTAAGTGGCGCATCGCTCACAGATATTAGAAATAAAGTGAATAAAAAGTTGGATGATAAAAAAATAATTTGTACCGAAACATATAATGCGACGATTGCTCCTTTGCATGGAGCAGATCCTGTTACTGATAGTGCAAGAGCCAGTGCGGCCGCAGCACGGGCTACTTGTAACCACGCTGCAGATGAGTGGGCTGAAAAGTTTGGAGAGGAAATCACAGAAAAAGAAACACTTGTAGTCCCTGAGTGTCGATCAATTTTTTCTGATATTCAAGAAAAGGCGAGCGAAGTTCAATCTTCAGGGAGGAGAGAAAGCACAGCAGATAGCCCACATTAAAAATGTGCAGTGTCTTAAGGGTTTAATAAAAAGGCTTAGCGCCTTGCTTCGTTCTCCGGAGAACCTCAGAAAAATTTTAAAATGGGGGATCTTTTCCCTGAATTCCGCTTAAAAATGCAAGGTGATTGAAGCCATTCGGCGGGTAGCCAGTCGCA
>JAHFAC010000349.1 GCA_023250755.1 Bacteriovoracaceae bacterium
TGAGGCGTTTTTTGGCATCCCCCTCTTGGCCATTCAAACAATTCCAAAATATAAAGTGTCATGAAGGGGGTTGTATTTCGAATCGAGGAAGATTTATTCCCCCTCCTCATACGCGCATTCGTATTTCACTTTGAGTTTTCGAATCGCGCGGTGAAAATCTTCTTCAGGATTGGGCTCAATGGCCTTTTGATAGATTTCCTCAAGTTGGTCAAGGGTCGCGGTATTCCATTCGGACGCCGGGACCCTGGCTTCTGTTTTTTTCCAGAAGGTTTCAAACTCCTGGCTTGCAGTTTCTTGTTTTAGGAATTTTTTTAAAGAGAGGAGTGCGCCCTGGGGTTTTCCCTCTTTTTTTAACGTTGGAGCGATCTCAGAAAACGCGAACAGCGCTTCGAGGCGTTCGATCAGTCGCTCACGGTAATGGTCCAGTGCCGGCGGGAGCCCAGCTGCTTTCTTGACTTTCTCGAGTACTTTTCGAATTTGATCGCCTCTCTGTGCGGGCGAAAGCTGTTCTGGACTGATGGAATGGATTTTTTGAAGCGTTATCTGATCGAGTGGCCCGCTTAAGGTACAGGATTGGCCAAAGAGCGTGACAGGAATTTCGGTCAGGGCGGGAGTTGCATGTTTTTCAGCCCAGGCGGGCTGCAATAAGACGAAGGCCAAAATTAGGGTGAGAGCCATTGTGGTCTTTTGGACGAATTCTATAGATTTTATATATAATTTATTCTTCGCCATTGTTATTATTGCTTTTTTGGTTTTCTTTGACTGTCCGTGTCGCGCTAGACACCCCCTTTGACCTCATCGGAATATTTGTTTATCATATTATTGAGGAGATTGACTTCAGTTCTTTTGTTGATTTCCGGGAGGACGTATTTAGGATGAATCGCAAGTCAGGGTTAACCCTGGTTCTGCAGCCTCAGGCCTACTTTCATGAGTTGGTCAGTGCAACGCTAGGCCAGCGTCAAGTCTCGGCCCAGCCCGAAACAGAGTTTTACCTGGTCAACCTCCTTTCGCAGTTCATTAAGTCGGATCGTCTTTACCTGCGCGATACCGAAGGAAATCTGCATGAAAAGCCTTTGGCCGTCCTGATTAAAGAGGCCCTCGAGGAGACCCAGGCCGAGGCCCAACGCCTCCTTTTTCGGCATGTGGGGGATGTTTCTCTTTATGTCGCAGGATTTTTTCAAGACAGTTTGAGTCGAAAGCTAGTCGACGTGGATTATTATATCGATATGGGCGGCAAGGCCTACCAGCAAGTTGCCGCCAGGGCTCCTGAAGAAACCATGAAATCGCTCTACGGTGAGTTGGCTGATAAATTCAGCAATTTTGTCGATGTTTTTGCTGAGATCAGCGAAAAGACCAGTGGCCCGAAAAATGAAAAAGACTTGCTTCAGATTTATGATCGATGGCTCAGGACTAAGAGCGAGCGCGCGGCCAAAGCGCTCCAAGACGCAGGAATCCTTCCCAATTTGACTGTAAAAAAAGACTGGCATTAAAACTGAATTCCAATACTTGCTACTTACTCAATAACCACGGAGAGCATCTTGCTTCCGACTTGGAGTTTGTGCGCTACGTCGATTCCCTCAATGAGCTGACCAAAAACGGTGTAAGAATGGTCGAGATGGGAATGGGTGCCGAGAACGATATAAAACTGAGAATCTGCTGAGTCGGGATCCGCAGCACGCGCCATCGCAACTGTGCCGTCCACGTGTTTGCGATCACTGAACTCGGCTTTGAGCCGGGTGCCACTGCCGCCAGCCCCTGTTCCAGTGGGATCACCGCCCTGGGCAACAAAACCGGGGACCACGCGATGAAAGCTCAAGCCATTGTAAAAGCCCTGGTTGATCAACTCGGCGATGCGCTTGGATGTGTTGGGTGCGTCGTTTGGATAGAATTTAAATCGAATGACGCCTTCAGTAGTCTTCATGACGACGGTGGCCTTTGAGAGACCGTTGGCATCCACTGTGAAATCGGGAGTCTTATAGGTCGGACTGGTTGCGCTGCTCGGCATGACTTCGGGATTCCTTTCTGTTTTTTGGCCTCCGGCCAAATCTGAATTTTGGCCACTAGCAAGGCTTGCGCTAGGAACTGCGTCGGGTGCGGGTGTGCGCCGCTGGAAGTAGATCACACTTGCCACAATACCGACCAAAACCACAATGACCAAAAATATTGGAAATTTGCGGGAAAGCATGGATTGACAGGCTCCTTTGGACCGAATATTACCCCGAGTGCCGCATGACTCAAGAGGATTCTTCTGACCGAATGCGTTTTTATGATCACCTTGACGAGTTACGGGTTCGTCTCATGCGGTGTCTCGCGGTTTTCTTCATTGGATTCGTTGTTTGTTATTTCTTCGCAGATGGATTTCTTGCAATTCTCCGCAAGCCTCTCTTTGACGTGATGCCGCCAGACCAGCGGAAGCTGTACTTCACCAGCCTCTTTGAAAATTTTCTGACTCATTTAAAGATAGCGGGCTATGCGTCACTTTTCGTTTTTTCTCCTTACTTTTTTTATCAGCTCTGGGCGTTCATTTCGCCTGGGCTCTATCCCAAGGAGCGAAAACTCGCAGCGCCTTTTTTGGTGGCCGCGACGTCATTTTTCGTGGGGGGTGCCTGCTTTGCGTATTTTGTGCTTTTTCCGGTGGGGTTTAAGTTTTTTGTGACCTATGGGGCACCGACTGATGCGCCGATGTTGACGATCAGTGCTTATTACGGCACTTGTCTGAAGCTTCTCCTCCTGTTTGGATTGGCCTTTGAGCTGCCGGTTCTGATTTGCTTGTTGGGATATTTGGGAATTGTGGACGCCGAGATGCTCAGACGGAATCGACGTAACGCGATTCTTGGCATCTCTGTCGCCTCAGCCTTGTTCGCTCCCCCGGATGCGATATCGATGTTGATCCTCGGCGCCCCTCTCATTTTTTTATATGAAGGCTCGATTTGGGTGGTGCAGGGGTTGGGCCTTAAGCGACGCGCGCAGGCATTTGCGCGCGATCAGCAACCGGAGAACCCGCTCGAGGGACGCTCG
>JAHFAC010000350.1 GCA_023250755.1 Bacteriovoracaceae bacterium
ATTATAGTTGTTACTGTAGTCGTTGTATGACTCGGCCAGTACCGAACCTGATAATAGACTCCACACCAGCGCCGCAACAAATCCCATCATCCAATCACTTTTCATCATCATCCACTCCGCAAAAACTGCTCTACACCTACACAACCCTATTCCCTCTGACACCAGAGTTAGGGCATGGCCTTATCCATGTCGCCATGGAAAAGACCCTTCGACCCTGCTAGTTGTGCAAGCGCCGAGCCAAAGAATCTACCTACTATTTTAGGCTTGAAACGGGGGGCCGTAAAAAGTCGGGTGCCGAAAAGCGCCGCTGGCCTATTCGAAAATATTTGTAATTTAAGACATTTATGAAGTGATGAAGGGTTGTGGGGGTGTGTAGAATCTAAACAGCCGGTTCGTTCTCCTCCCCTACGGGCTTGACCAGCCCTCTGCCTCCCGTTATGTTGCGACGTATCAATGAGACAAACCGGCAATACTACCTTCTTCTTGCTACGACCTCCCGTTACTCGGCGTGTATTGCCATTTTTTTAAGGAGCAGTGTACAGTGAAAACAATTACGAATTTACTTTGTGGCTTGGCGACGTTCGGTTTCGTTAGCACGCTAGCGATTGCCGACGAGACAGCGAAATCGACAGAGACAAACGGCCAGAAGATCGAACAGAAGACCGAGACGACAACAGAATACGGCGCGGCAACAACCGCTCCGACTGAGACCCAGAAGACGACCAAAAAGGCCAAGTCCAAAAAGACCGTGAAAGCAGAAAAGACAGAAGAGAAATCCGAAACCGTTCCGGCTCCGGCGGCCCACTAAGCCCCCGGTCTTTTTCTGCTATTTTGATAGCCTTGAGTAAGAGAAGCCCAATTTCGAAGACTCTTCGGGTTGGGCTTTTCATTTTTTGTCCCCCCACTTTTCCCCTGCAATCCCCACTACAATGCTCTAATCCCTTTCCCTCGTTATACCGATAGGTTCGTTGATGACGAGTCCCCTACAACGGTGGCGAAATCTTCGCCTCTCCTTGATCAAGCGATATGACGCATTTGCCGCCATGTTCGAAGGAAAAGCCTCGACCGACTTCGTGGCGGAGCCGGTACTAAAGCGTAATCGGCGGCTTACCCACTATGTTTACAATCTTATCTTCTCGACCTTAGCCGCCTTCATCTTGACAGAGCCAGGACCCCGCACGCCGGCAGTTCCCCTTTTACGAGCAGGGGATATTGCAGACTTTGACGTGCTCTCTCCGTTATCCGTCGATATTCAGCCCAAAGACACCCCCGCCACCGAACGGGAAGAACTCGCAAAGCGGGTTGCGCCGGTATTTGATTACGACGACAGCATCCTGGATGCTTGGCTACTGAACTGGAAAGAGACCTTCAAAAAGATCCGGGACGAATACTACTCCACAAAAAAATTCCCGGCACCTGAGAGCAATCTCATAGAGGCATTGGGCCAGCGCATTCATGAGTACACAGGCCAAACGGTACCGCCTAAAGAGATCTTATTTCTTCATCAGCATAAGTTTAGCACCGCCATCGAGCAGACCTTTGTCAAAGTGGCGGAACCGCTTCTTGGGAGGCTGATTGCCCCCTCAGATCTCTTTCCCTCATATTACAGTACCGGGATTGTCGTGCGGCAACTTAACCAAGCACTGAACGAAACCCTGATTCACGATGTCTCTCGGATCTGGAGCCTCGATCACGCGAAGGAATTTCTAAAGCATTTACCCCTCACCCCCACCAAGCGTGACGCCACCACAGAGACGGTCCGCCATATCGTCCAAATTTTAAGTGAACTCATCATTCCGAACCTAAAATACAACCCCGTCTCAACCAAAAAGCGGATCGCGACCACACTGGGCAACTCCCGTCAGCCGATCCAGTCGGTGAAGAGAAACCAGGTACTGCTCCATCGCGGAGAGCGGATTACGGAAAATCAAACCCAACTTCTTTCGAACCTAAGAGATCTCATGTCGAGAACGAGCCGCACCAAGCGGTTCCTTCTCCTCTCTCTTATTCTCTTCGTATTCGTCTCTGTCCTTTTCCGGATGGATATTACCAAACGGGGTTTCTGGCGCCTCTCCTTGAAGGACACTCTCTTTTTTATGGGACTTGGTTTGATCGAGATCTTAGGGGTCAAATGCTTCCTTCCCTACATGAAAACGCTTCTTATCGGCATCAACCAGGGCTTCGGCGTCGAGTATCTCATGCCCGTCTCAGCGGGGGGTATCATCATCCATCTCATGATGGGTAAGGAGGCCGCCTACACCTTCGCCCTCCTGATGAGCGTCGGCATCGGCTTTGTCGTAGATGGAAGTTTTTTCTATTCCATTTGGGCCTTCGCTGTCATCGGAAGTGCCATCCAAAGCATTCGTTCTTGCAAGCAGCGAACCGATCTTTACAAATGTGGTATCTGGAGCGGAACGATTGGCGCACTCTTGGTTCTAGCCTTCTCTTTAACTCAATCACTGGGTTTTCAGCGTCCGGACATCATGGGGACTCTCATCACGGTGGTGCTAGCCTTCGTCTCAGGGCTTCTGGCTACCATTTTCACCGGAAGCTTTATCCCCATCCTCGAATCACTATTCGGCTACACTACGAATTTGAAGCTCTTGGAACTATCGAACTTCAACCACCCTCTTCTGCACTCCTTAATGATGAAAGCTCCGGGAACTTACCACCACTCGGTGATCGTCGGAAGTTTGGCAGAGATTGCTGCCGACAGAATTAAGGCCAACGCCCTTCTCGCGCGAGTCTCCGCCTACTATCATGATATTGGAAAGATGACGAAGCCGATGTACTTCATTGAAAATCAAGCGCCGAACAACAACCCCCACGACCACCTCAAAGCTTCAATGTCCGCCAAAATTCTTTTCTCTCATGTTAAAAACGGAGTCCGTCTTGGGAAAGAATACAATTTGGGCCGCAAAATTATCGATGTGATTGAACAACATCACGGAACGACACTTACCCATTTCTTCTTCACCAAAGCCAAAAAAATTGAAAATTCG
>JAHFAC010000351.1 GCA_023250755.1 Bacteriovoracaceae bacterium
GATATTTTTGCGGGTTTTGATCTAGTGATCGACGGAACAGATAATTTTACGTCAAAATATTTGATTAATGATTGTGCAATCAAATTAAATTTACCAGTCGTTTATGGTTCGATTTCACAGTTCGAGGGACGAGTATCCATATTTTGGGCTAAGTTTGGCCCCTGCTATCGATGCATTTATCCTACACCCCCCCCTATGGGTGTTGCCAATTGTGCCGAGTCAGGTGTGATCGGAGCGCTTGCCGGCATTATTGGGAGTATTCAGGCCCTTGAGGCCATCAAATTGATCGCCACGCCGATTTCTGAGATAAAAGATGGCGTGAGGGCTGATTTTTCATTACTGATTGGGCGAATGATGATTTTAGATTCGGCCCGAATGAGGACCTCTTTTTTTGAAATACCGAAAAATTCAAGCTGTTTTTGTTCACTTGGGAATAAGGTCGAGATTACTCAGGTTGAAGAATTATGTTCACTCCCAGAAAAGAGCGCAGTTAAAGAGATTTCGTTCGCAGAACTAAGTCACTTGGGCGAGTTTCATTGGGTCGATATACGTGAAGCAGATGAGTACGGAGAGGGAGGCATCCCAAGATCGATCCAGATTCCATTTTCAAAATTGATTTCTGGGAAAAATCCAAACCTCACATCATCGGATCGATATATTCTTTTTTGTAAAAGCGGCATTCGGAGCCGGATTGCTGTACGGATTTTAAAAAAATGGGGTGTATTAGGAGTTTTCTCGCTAATGGGCGGATTCGAGAGCTGGAAAAAGAAACAAGAAAATAGAATTTTGGCTCAATCGCCGATCTCAACTTGATTCTTTTTTGAGAATCACTTGCCAATCTTCTGGAGTGTTTGCGTTTAAAAAACATTTGAAATCCCCATCAATTGGGGATGCATTCATTCGCCTAAGTAATTCATGCACAGAGCGATGACTTTTATCGGTCCTTTCAGACAAAAGGAGCCGCAGCTCAGTGCGTAGCCTTTTATTAATGCGGAATACAGCCGGCAATGAATGCCCGTCAAAATAAGCCGCTTGCTGTTTTTTGTTTGCCAGCAGAGGACGGTAGAGTTTTTTGATCTGCTCAGGCAGGAGAAGAGGCATATCCACAGGAATCACAATCAATAAGGAAGATTCAGATCCGCTGATCTGATCCAGCGCTGAATCGATCCCACCTAAAGGTCCTAATCCTGGCTTGAGATCTGGAATGCTGGCATGCCCAGGTACCCAGCCGCTCACCCAAATCGAAGTGGCTCCTGCAAAATCAAGAGTTCTCATCATGTGGTCCACCAGACGTATGCCACGAAAAGGCAAAAAAGCCTTATTACTACCCATTCGGCTCGACTTTCCCCCGGCCAGAACCAGCCCAGCGATATTATGCTGAATGTGCACAGAGCGCGTGACCCTGCAGCCACTCGCTTTCTCCGCTTTCATAGTGTTCCTTTTTCCAGATGGGCGCTCTAATTTTCAATTGTTCGATCAAATAGCGCGAAACCTGATAAGCCTCCCTCCGGTGTGGACTTCCGACTGCAATGGCGATGCTGATTTGTCCAACCCCTAAACGTCCGACCCTGTGTAGAATTGCAATGTTGGTCTCCTGTCCCCATTTCTCAAGAGCCTCATTGCAAATATCGATAAAAGCACGCTCTGCAAGGGATTTGTGCGCAAAGTAAGACACTCCATGGACGGCTTTGCCATCGTTATGGTTTCTTACAGTTCCAAAAAAAAGAACCTGTGCGCCATTTTTAAATGAATTTACTGAAATATAAATCTCATCAAGAGAAATGAGATTTTCAACTATTCGAGCCACTATTTTGTTCTGCTCTTGCATGGCAAGCCTATCCTCCACAAACGGGGGGCAATAATGCTAGTTTTGCCCCATTTTCAATGAGATCGCTCTCGTGCAAAACCCGTCTCTCATCAGCAAAGACGGAACTTCTTAAAAGTTCATTTTGTGATATTTTTTTGGAAATTTCAGTGCGAATTGCCGCAACGGTTGTAGTGTGAGAGCGATTCCCGAGTAGGTTTAGCACCACTTGCCCTGAGTCTGAGAATCTCCGCAAGGCCCCAAAAAGTTCGACCTGGACTTGAAAAGAATGTGTCATGCGCAACATCCTTCTTTTAAGGCATGCCTGAAATATTTTTTCTGAAAGCCGGTTTCACGGGCTGTGCCCCAACCATAAGGGCCGGGATGGAGTGGCATGACTTCAATCCAATCTCCCTTTTTAACTCGGCAGCCCGTCTCGGGTAAAATGGCCCAGGCTGTGGAGCAGAGAAGAGGGCTCACCATGAAGGAGGCCTGTCCAGCCAAGACTGTTACCTGCGGCCCCAAGTCAGACAGCTCAAGCGTTGCCTTAAAAAAACAGCGCAAACCCTCGGGCTTTTGGGTCTCTTCCTTGAGTTGAGCTCGCATAGGCATTTCTTCAGGTCGCTTCAAAAGAGTTCGGAGATAAGGTTCTACGAAAAAGCGTAAACCAACAAACGTGGATACTGGATTACCCGGGACTCCAAAAATCACGGGTCCTTCATGAGTGTTCGATAATTTTTGAAATTTCCCAAATAAGATGGGCTTTCCGGGTCTGATTGCGCATTTATGAAATTTGATTTCAGCCCCCAAATCAGCAAGAGAATTTGTTACAAAATCATATTTTCCCATCGATACTGCCCCAGTCGTGAGAATGATGTCCGGTTGGTCGGCAAGAACGGCCTTCATTAACAGGACGAAATCTTCAGGTTCATCCGCAACTGTGCCATAGAAAATAGCTTGGGCACCCATCTGCGAAAGAGCTGACATGAGAAAGGGCGCAGTCGAATTTCGGATTTGTCCCGGCGCAAGGCTAACTTCAGGTGCTACAAGTTCTCGACCTGTTGAAATTACCGCTATCCGTGGTTTTTTGAAAACCTCAAGATGGGTCCTGCCTAGTTCGGCCAAAGCAAGGATATGTTCAGGCTGAATCCATGTGCCAGGATCCAGGATGGGGGTTCCGATTGAAAAATT
>JAHFAC010000352.1:0-2418 GCA_023250755.1 Bacteriovoracaceae bacterium
CTGCACGCTTTCCGAAAGAAGACCCAAGAACTACCTCGGAAGGAAATCGACCTCGTACTGAAACGGATCAAGGAGATTTGATTATGGCATGGAAAGAAATGACGGTTGAAGAGCTTGCCAACAACTTGGGCGTGAACGTCAAAGAGGTCCAGGAGAAGCAGAAGCTCATCCAGCTCATCACCAAAGCACGTAAAGCGAGCGGGCTTTCCCAGGCGGCTCTCGCCAAGAAGGTGGGCGTCTCGCAGAGCCGCATTGCCCAGATTGAATCTGGGGTCAGCACTTCCAAGGTGACGTTCGACGTGTTGCTGAACCTCTTGTCGGTCCTGGGATACGATTTCAAGATCGTGCCGAAGAAGGCCGCATAGCATGGCTCGAAAAGCGCGAAAGACCGAGCATCACGGGCCAAAGCGCGGTTCCGGGTCCTACTGGAGGCGCAAGAAGGACGCGAAGCGCGATTCCAGCAAGAAGCGCCCCAGTTGGATCGCGCCGAAGTGGTTCACCTACACCTTGTTCAAGGACGGCGTGCGGTGGGAAGTACGCGGACTTGTAAGACGTTTCTCTTACGCAGAAGTCGGGCTGGCCGACTGGAGATGCAAGAGCCGCAAGAGTCCAAGCAAACAGCCAGAAAGGAAAAACCGCTTGTACTTGTTCATCGGTGCCATCGCCGGGAGCCCTGGCGACCTGCTGCGCTGGCCTGGGAAGTCCCGCAAAAACCCGAAACAAAAGCCTGAGAGCGAATTTGAGAACGCTGAGGCATTCCGCCAAGGCATGAACTGTGTTCAAGGGCAATCGCGCGATAAGCTGCCCGGACCAGCTATGCGGCGGGACTTCTGTAAGAGGCTGAAGAGAATGTTTGGGGTTAAAAGCGACCCATTTTTCAATTATCGTCGGGTTGGCGGCTATCAGCCTCGCTTCAAGTTAGTTGATATGCGGAGCGAGCCATTCCCTGATGAGGTCATGGCACCCGAGCAGAACACAGAAGCCCTGGCGTTGGGGCGCACGAGTTTGAATCAGATCTCTGCCTCGCGAGAAGATGACCCGTCAACCCCCTAAATAAAGACATTTAGATGGCGACGACTCTGGGTATTATTGAGCCATTTTTAACGCCTTCGATGAACATTTTTGGACTTAAATAGCCAAGGGCACCATGAAGTCTTCTTTCGTTGTAGAATTCAATGAACTTCATTATAGCTTCGTAGACCGACTCAAAATTTTTAAAATATCTGACTTGCAGAACTTCGATTTCAAGAATCGAGTTAAATGCCTCGATGTATGCATTCCTGTCAGGAGATCTTGGGGGAATAAATTCGTGAGTCAGTTTTTTCTCTAAGCTTTTTAAATAAAAATAAAATCTATTTGAGCTCATCTGTGGTCCATTGTCAGAACGAATAACAAGTGTCTGCTCGTCTGTAATCCCCTCATTTTTTATGGCTTCGTTTAGTGTAAATACTAAGTCACCTGCCTTACATGTTTTTCCAACATAGTAACCAGTAACTTTTTTACTTATGACATCTATAAAGGCGAGCAGAAAACACCATCGTACTTCTCCGTGAATCCAGATATATTTTAAATCAAATTGCCAAAGCTCATTGGGGTTTGACACCTCGATGTACTCACAACGTTTTTTCTTATATTTTCGTTTTTGACAGAGATCCTGTTTAAATAAAAGCAACTTATTTTCATCACAAAGCCTGTAAATCTTCTTGTGATTTACGTAGATCTTTTTTTCTATAGCAATGTACTTGGATAGTTTTTTTGCTCCACCAGCATTCAAAAACACCACCTCACGTCGGTACTCTTTTAGAATTGAGACAATCGTCTGGTCCAAAATCAACGTACCGTCGCGATTAATCGTATAGCCAGGGGGCTTTCTGCCCGGTGGGCTTACGGTTTGAACTCTCTTTTTAAAATAAACACACGATCTAGAAATCCCTGCAAATTGGCAGGCTTTTGTAAGATAAATATTTTGATGAACAACCAGTGTCTCTAAGACAACTTCTTTTCGTTGTTCCAGAGTGGGAATGTTTTTTTTAATAGGGCTCTTAAAACTATAATTTCATCTTCTTGGTCTTTGATCTTTTTATGCAGCTCCCGGGTTGCCTTCGCCTCTGCAATCTGGTCTCTATTCTTATCCAAGTGCAGCCAGCCACTTACTGTGCTGGTACTCAAGTCGTGTTTCTTGCACACAAGGCTTATGTTTTTCACTTCTTCAATCTCTTTTAAAATCTGAACTTTAAATTCCCGACTATAGCTTCTCATCTAGTTCCCCTGTTTTTATTCTTCTAACACGACCAGTCGGCGAGTCAAAAGTGTCCAACTTATATCAGGGGTCAGCAGGAAAAGAGGGAGCGGCGAAAAGGAGATTCCGGCTTGAGCAAGGAAGTATGGACGGTCGAGAGAGAACCGAGCGGCAAATCA
>JAHFAC010000352.1:2428-2991 GCA_023250755.1 Bacteriovoracaceae bacterium
ATCGCCACCCCGTAGTGGCTCAGTTCGTTGATCAAATTCAGGAGGTGCCGCGTATCCCTTGCGAGCCTATCGATCCCGGCGATGATCAAGATCTTGAACTTTCCAGAGCGGGCGTCCCGCACCATTTCGTCAAGGGAAGGCCGTCGCTCTTTCGCGCCAGAAATACCGAGGTCAGTATATTCTCTTACAAGCGTGAAGCCTCTGGCTACGGCGAACTGTCGGATACCGCTTAACTGGTTTTCTGGATTTTGATTCAAAAGCGTCGAGCATCTCGAATAAGCAGCGGCTTTGATCTGGCATGTGTTGGTAGTCACTCATTCATTATAACGCCATGCGGTATGTGTTATCAATTGAAAATCAATACATTCGCGGTGATTCTATTCACCTATGAAACGAATGCCAGAGGTTCACCGCAAATCACCCATGCACCTAACCCTCAAGTCGAAGCGAGCACCGCTTTCCACGCGGGTAAAGGCCGAGACTAAGCAGATTCTTAAACAGGCAGCGAAGGATGCACGGACATCAGTCTCGGACCTATCGGCAGCGGTGTTGGATGACTACGC
>JAHFAC010000353.1 GCA_023250755.1 Bacteriovoracaceae bacterium
TCGATCCCCAAATTTTCTTTCCACATCTGCTGAAGGGCTTCCGCAATTTTCTTGTGGCCATCGTGGGTATTGTAGAGAATTTCCACGGGGGCTAGGCCTTTGCCATTTGGATAGCCGGCCTGCTTCAGGTATTCCTTCGCTTTCGTAAACTGGCTGGCGTCTTTGGGAAGGCGTGGAGTGGGATTGTATCCCCCACCACACCCTGGCGGGGTAAAAATGGTCCCTGGCAATTGGCCGCCGCGGACGACGAATTTCACCAACCGTTCGCGATCAATAGAGAGAGTGAGCGCTTTTCGTAAGAGCTTATTGTCAAACGGGGGTCGAGTCACATTGAACCAATAAAAGTAGGTGCCGAGATAGGGCTGCTGTTGATACACCCCCGTTGTGTCCTTTTGCCAAAAGGGGATCTTCTCAAGGGGAACCTCATTGGTAATATCGAGCTCATGGGAACGAAACATTTTTTCCTCGGTATCCGTTTTTTCGACGGGATGAAAATTGGCGACGGAAAGGGCCACCTTGTCCTTGTCCCAATATGATTCATTCTTTACGAGGGTAATAATTTTATTCATCTCCCATTTAGAGAGAGAGAAGGCGCCGTTCGTGACGATATTTTCGGGCCGTGTCCAGCGCACCTTAAATTTTTCAACTGTCTTTTGGTGTACCGGGAGAAGAGAGTGATGAAACAGAAGGCCCAAGAAAAAGGGGGTAGGATTTTCTAGCGTGATCACCAACGTCCGGGGATCGGGGGCCTTTATTCCAAGTTGTCCGGCGTCTTTAAGCTTTCCCTCATTAAAGGCTTTACCATTCTTGATGTAATACGCCTGGTAGGCGTACTCAGCGGCCACGGCTGGGGTGAGAAGACGAGTCCAGGAGTAGACAAAGTCTTGAGCGGTGACGGGATCTCCGTTGGTCCACTTCGCATTGGCTCTTAGCTTAAAGGTGTAGGTCTTTCCATCTTTGGAGAGAGTCCAACTCTCCGCGACCCCAGGGAGCGGTTCGAGCGTTTTAGGGTCCTTTTGCACCAACCCTTCAAAGAGGTTCATCAGGATGTGAAACTCAGGGACTCCCGTTTGTAGAGTGGGATCGAGATCCTTTGGCTCGGCCCCATTTCCGATATTGATCACCTGCTTGGAAATGGCCCCAAACGCCCATTGGTTTAGAAAAAAGGCTAGTAAAAGGGATCTAAAAAGCATCAGCACTGAGTTGATCCTCCCCGCTAAGAATTTCTTAATGCAACGTAACTGCCAAAAAAAGATTTCTAAAATTTACTTTATCCTAATCCTATGCTTTCTGCGAAGAGGGACTTTATTGCATTGGTATAGCCCGCTGCCTCTTTAATGATAGCGTAAGAAATTACCCACCACTTTGGAATGGGTGGTGTCATTATGTCCACCATTCCTCTCTCCTATTTTGACCGCCCGCGTTTAAGAGCCACCCACGGTGGCGAAGAGGGGTGAACTCGTAGTACAATGGAAAGAATGAATTCCTCCAACCTTGCAGTCCAACGACGCATCTTGGTCGTCGATGATGATTCCGAAAACCGAAAACTCATCGTCGAAGCGCTAGAAATGGAAAAATATGCCGTCGAGTCGGCGGCCTCTGGAACAGAGGCGTTACAAAAAATTGAGGAATGGAAGCCTGAGCTGGTCATGTTGGACTATAACATGCCGGGTCTTTCGGGTCTTGAAACCCTAACCCTTTTGAGGCGAAAAGAGAACTACGTCGCCGTGGTCTTTGTTTCGGCGAATTCAGATCAAAATCTCGTAATCGATTGTCTCGGTTCCGGAGCAGATGACTATGTAAAGAAGCCTTTTAATTTTGGGGAGCTTTTGGCCCGTATTCGCGTTCGGTTCCGCAATAAGGACGTGCACGATGAACTTGAGCGGGCCAACCAGAAGCTGAAAGAACTCGCGGAGCAGGACGACGTTACCGGCCTTTACAACATGCGCTTCATCTACCAAAAGATTGAGCACGAGCTGAAACGCGCACAGCGTTATGAGCGGCGCATTGCCGCTATCATGATGGATCTGGATCACTTTAAGTCGGTGAATGACGAATTCGACCACCTATTTGGAAGCTTTGTATTAAAGGAGATTGGACAGGTGATCGCCAAGAATATGCGCGAAGTAGATTTTGCAGCGCGATATGGCGGCGATGAGTTTCTTCTGGTCTTGACCGAGACCGACGAGGCCGGAACACGCCGCTTCGCGGAGAGAATCCGGCATCTCATCGAATCCCACGTTTGTCGCGACGGCAAAAACTCCTTTAGCCGTACCGCAAGTCTGGGCTTCGCTATTTCCGATCCTCATGAAGAGCTGAGTGCCAAAGAATTGGTACTGCGCGCTGATCATGCCCTGTACGAAGCCAAAGATCAGGGACGAAACCGGGTCGTGGGTTGGAAACTGGGCAATACTCCAGTCCCTAAGACGCCCGCCCGCCCCCGGGCTCGCATCACCTGATACATCGAATCATCCAGGACTTCTGTTCTTCTTCCGATAAGCTTTGTGGAATGCTGAAGACTTATTTACGACCTAGCCTGAAAATGACAATATTTTCGGCCAAAAACGCTACGCTTGCGCGATACAGGCTCAGATCGCGGCACACGGAGCCCATCTCACGCATTTTAGCTCGAAAATATTGTCACTTTCAGGTCAGATCTCTGCTTTTTGCTGTGGTTTGGTGTGTTCTCTTGCTCTCTCTTCCAGCCCAGGCAGAGGAAGAGTCGGAACTATTACTTGAAGAAGCCCCCGCGGAAGTCGCTGCGACAAGTGAGTTGTCGGAGGATATGCCCGATTCCAACCGTCCGACGACACTCTCCCGCGTCAATTCCCCGGCGGCACTTTTTGATGCTGCTGAGAAGAACTCTGCCCCTCCTGACCCAGAAGAGACAACGAATGAACCTGAAGATTCCGACATCGCCGCCCGAGAGCGGGATAGTGAGGAGACTGCCGAGAGTGAAGAGGCGGAAACCGCCACTGATGCCATCGAG
>JAHFAC010000354.1 GCA_023250755.1 Bacteriovoracaceae bacterium
GAACGTCAGAAACACGAAGGGTCTCTCAGATTATTTGATAGGTTCGGCGTCCTATGAAGAAGTGATCACTTCAATGGCCGGTGTTACTTTAAGCGTTGTGCCGGCTGGTGGAAAAAGTCCAAACCCCGTGGAGCTTCTTGAGTCCGAACGTTTTCGTGAGTTCCTAGATCGCGTCACTCCCTTATTTGACAGAATTATTGTTGACGTGGCGCCGATCCTCTTCATTCCTGACGGAATGGTGATTGCTAAGCATGTGGACAGTGCCGTCCTGATCTGCGGCTCCGGAATGGTTGATAAAAGAGTCGTAAAAACGGTTAAGGAGAAATTGCAGTCGATTAATCGTCCGTTTGTGGGTGTCGTGATCAACAGAGCGGATTTTCAGTTCGGGGCCTATAGCTACAAGTACAAGTACTACAAGTCCTACAAAAGCTATTACGCCAAGGAAGAGGTCTTATCTAGCGTTAGCTAGCCGTTTTTTTTGGCAATGAATCCATGATTATTTTCAAAAAAATGACTGCAGGAGATTCTGAAATCTATGAGAAAGAAAGCTTTGATCACCGGGATTACTGGGCAAGATGGGTCCTATTTGGCCGAATTTCTCTTAGAGAAGGAATACGAAGTCCACGGGATTGTTAGGCGTTCCAGTTCCATCAACACCTGCCGCATTGACTCGTTTTACCAAGAACCCCAAGACCCCGAACGGCGTCTTTATCTTCACTTTGGGGATTTGAACGATGCCAGCTCGATCAATCGAATTATTCGTACGGTTCATCCGGACGAAATTTATAATCTTGCCGCCCAAAGCCATGTGAAGGTTAGCTTTGAGATTCCGGAATATACCTCTGAGGTCACCGGTCTTGGCACTTTAAGAATACTAGAGGCGATACGCGAAACAGGCTTGAAGACAAAATTTTATCAGGCATCTTCCAGTGAACTTTATGGCCGTACTGAGCAAGTTCCACAGAGCGAAAACACACCTTTTCGACCAGTGAGTCCTTATGCGGTAGCCAAATTATTTGCCTATTGGACTACGGTCAATTACCGCGAGAGTGATGGAATGTTTGCCTGCAACGGAATTTTATTTAATCATGAGTCCCCAAGACGTGGGGAGACTTTCGTGACGCGCAAAATCACGCGGGCCGTCGCAAGGATCAAGTTCGGTGTGCAGGACAAACTTTATCTTGGGAACCTAGACTCGAAACGTGACTGGGGGTACGCCAAAGACTACGTCGAGGCGATGTGGCTGATGCTGCAACAAGAAAGGCCCGATGATTATGTGATCGCGACCGGTGAAACGCACACGGTCAGGGAATTCATGGTCGAAGCGTTTGATTATGCCAAGCTCGATCATAGAAAGTATGTGGAAATAGATCAGCGCTATTTCAGGCCGTTGGAAGTCAATATTTTGCAGGGTGACGCTTCAAAGGCGAGAAAGTTGCTGGGTTGGAAACCCAGAAGCTCTTTTCGCGAGCTTGTACGATTGATGGTGGAGGCGGATATCGAGGTGTTGGAGAGGGCCAAAGAGCATGAGCTTTTGGAAAAATAAAAAGGTTTTAATCACAGGTGGAGCAGGTTTTATTGGCTCATATCTTTCCGAGCTTCTGGTGAAAGAACAGGCCTGCGTAACTATTGCCGACAATCTCGGACGCGGAACAAAGTCGCGCATCCAAAACATTCTAGATGATGTTGAATTGAAATTGACTGACCTTTTTGAAAGCGAAAATTGCATTAAGGTGTGTAAGAACCAAGAGATCGTAATGAATCTAGCGGCCAAGGTAACCGGAATCGAATACAACCGCTTCAACATGGCGGATATGTTTGATTCCAACATGAGATTGCAGATGAATGTACTCAAGGCGGCTTATGAGACAGGTGTAAAACGCTTCTTACAAGTCAGCACGGCTTGCATTTATCCTCACGACGCGAAGGTGCCTACTCCCGAAGCGGAGGGTGAAAGGGGATCCCCGGAACCCACAAACGAGGGTTATGGGCTTGCCAAGCTCATGGGGGAGAAACTTGCCAAATATTACACAAGGGAAAAGGGGATGGAGGTTGTCATCGGACGGCCCTTCAATGCCTATGGCGCCAGAGACCACTTTGATGAAGCAACCTCTCATGTGGTACCCGCGCTGATTAAGCGGGTCTTGGACGGAGATGATCCTGTGGTCATTTGGGGCTCCGGAAATCAGTCCCGTGCTTTTGTCCATGCCAAAGACTTAGCCCGTGGAATGATGCTGATTACTGAAAGGGCGCAGGCGGGTTTACCTATTAACATCGGCCATGATCAGGAAATCACCATCAAACAGCTTTTTGAGGTTATTTGTAAGGTGACCGGTAAGAAGCCAAAGGCTTTTTTTGACACTTCAAAGCCGGATGGATACCAGCGCCGATCAGCCGACGTAACGCTTTTGAAAAAAATCACCGGATTTATTCCCTCCATTCCTCTTGAAGAGGGCATCCATGAAATGGTTGAGTACCTTGAAAATAAAAAGAGTAAGAATAGGTCCAGGACCGTTAGCCATGAATACACCGACAAGTCACCCACAACTCGTAAACTTTCGTTCAGAGCCTAGATGGCACGCCCTATACACTAAAGGTCGTCACGAAAAGTTTATCCATTCAGAACTCCACAAAAGGCACATCGAATCTTTTCTTCCAGTTCGGAAGATCAAAAGACGTTGGATAGACAGAACGGTCGTAATTGAAGAGCCTTTATTTAAGAGTTATGTATTTGTTAAAACCGATTATACTCATGTGCTAGATGTTCTGAAGGTCAAAGGAGCTGTAAGATTTGTGAATGCCGGAAATCAACCGGTCGTAATACATGAAAATGTAATTCATTTTTTGAAGCGACTCGTGGAAGAAGAGATAGCGGTTGACCCCTTTCCCTATCTAAACAACGGTGACCGAGTTAGGGTGAAGGGCGGCATTTTTGAAGGGATTGAGGGCTATGTTCTTCGAAAAGACGAAAAACGCTGCCGTTTGGT
>JAHFAC010000355.1 GCA_023250755.1 Bacteriovoracaceae bacterium
GGCAGGATTTTGAATAAAGCAATACACGGAAAAAGATACCAGTGCGGTGATCGGTAAACTCATCCATGAGTCTTTCATCGTAGGGTGGGCTCCTCTTGATCCCACAGCTCCTCTCTATAAATGGTAGGGCAGATTTTTAAAATTCACAAATTTAAGATGAAAATCCATTTTTTTCGTCAAATTTTTGGCTAACAATCAAGCTCTTAAACCGAATTCCGATGAGAGGGTAACGAAGGAAGTTCTGGCCATGTTAAATAAGACGGACAAATCAAAAAGTTTGAAACTAGTTGATTCAAAGGAGGCACCCCAAGTTACCTCCTCTTTAGAGTCACCCCAAAGACTAGGGAAGAAAAAATACGACTCGATGAAAGAAGATTTGCAGATTGAGCTTCTGAAAATGCAGAAGTGGGTTAAGGAAACCGGGCAAAGAGTCGTCGTTATTTTTGAGGGACGCGACGCTGCGGGCAAAGGCGGAACGATTAAGCGCTTTATGGAGCATCTGAACCCACGAGGCGCAAATGTCGTTGCACTTGAAAAACCAACTGCGCGAGAGCGGAGTCAGTGGTATTTCCAGCGGTACATCGAAAGATTGCCGGCGGCGGGAGAAATCGTTTTCTTTGACCGGTCTTGGTATAACCGCGCTGGCGTTGAGTGTGTCATGGATTTTTGCACTCCAGAAGAGCATCGTGAATTTTTGAGGCAAGCTCCAGTTTTGGAGCGAATGCTGGTCAATAGTGGGATCCGGCTCTTCAAGTTTTGGTTTTCAGTTTCTAGGGAGGTTCAGCGCAAACGATTCTTAGCCAGACAACGAGATCCACTCAAGCAATGGAAACTGAGCCCTATCGATATTGCCTCCCTCAATAAATGGAATGATTACACCAAGGCAAAAGAAGACATGTTTTTTCATACCGATACAGCGGATGCGCCTTGGACCATAATCAAAGCGGATGATAAAAAGCGAGCGAGAATTAGCTGCATCCGTTATGTGCTCTATCATTTGCCTTATACCGGTAAAGACGAAAATGCAGTGGGAAATCCCGACCCTCGCATGGTAGGTACACCGCATAGTTTCACGGAAAATGGCGATAAAATGAAGGATGCGCCTGCTCAATTGAAGAAAGCGGCCTGAAATTTTTGGTGGAGATGATGGGAGTCGAACCCACGACCCCGGCAGTGCGATTGCCGTACTCTACCAACTGAGCTACATCCCCACATGATTTACGTCGTCTTATCTCAACCGTCCGTCTCCGACAAGGGCTACGGTTAGTTTTCATTGTATGTTACAGAATGCCTTGAGATGGAGCAAAAACGAGATCTCGCCATTGTTTTGCGGTCTGTTCCGTATGAAGAACGTCATCGCGTTGTCACGGCCCTCACAGAACGGCATGGACGAATCACCGCTCTCGCGAGAAACTCCATCCAGTCAAGGCGTTTTGGTGGAACGCTTGAGCCTTTTTCAGCAAGTTTATGGCGATTTACGGAGAGGCCTGGCTCGGAGTTGGTCCGACTCGAAGAGGCGGAGATTCGCCGGAGTTTTGACCGACTAAGGAAGGACTTTCGGCGATTAGCCGCAGGGAGTCTCTTTAATGAGTTGATGCTGAGAATGGCTCCAGAAAGGGATCCCTGTCCCGATCTCTTTCGTCTTCATTCGAATGCGCTGGCCGCTTTGGATGAAATGCCTGAGCAGGGTGCTGAGCTCCCCCTTTTGAATGCGTATGTTGCCAAACTTTTGCAATGGAGTGGAAGTCAACCCCGGCTTGAAAAGTGCTTGAGCTGCCATTTGTCTTTGGAGTTTTTAAGTATTGAAGATGAGGTCAGCTGTCTCATTAGTGAGGCGGGATGGATTTGTGCGAATTGTCGATCCACCAGAACCCATCATATCCGTCAGCAGGAGGGGCAGAGTTTGCAACGCAGTCTGCTTAGGATGAAGTCTATTGCATTGAAGGATTTCTACCTCAGCCTCACTCTCCCCATTCGTAAATTTTCGGCGGCTAGTCAGGGGTCCTTGCAGGATCAGCGAGATCTCTTTCGGTTTTTAGAGGCGCTCATGATTTATCATTTGCCTGGGCTGAGTGGGGATTCTCTGAAGAGTTTGCGCTTTCTTGGCTTAGAATCCATTGAGCGGCCTGCTGCAATGAGTCCGCAATGAATCCCGGTTCTTTTGTGTTGTGTTTTTTTATCTCGCGCTCTGTCTCTTGTCCTTCTCCAGTACGCACCAAAATAACCCGCTTGCAGCCGGCAGCATGACCGGCGGCCAAGTCAGAGGATTTATCTCCAATCATAAAAGACTCGCTGAGAGAGATCCCATGTTTTTCAGCCGCTTCTAAGAGGAGTTTTGGCTTGGGTTTTCTGCAAGCACAGTGGTCATGGGGAGTATGAAAGCAGAGGAAATAATCATCGAGTCGAATACCCGCGGTCCGGAGGAGATCATCGAGTCGTGCGTGAATCTCTGGGATGGCAGAGAGCTGAATCAGGCCACGTCCCACCCCGGATTGATTGGAAATCACAATTAAGAGGAATCCCGCTTTTTGGAGGAGGGCTAAGCCTTGAGTGACCCCTGGCAAAAGTTTTACTTGATTTGGATGGTTGAGATAGTTTGGATCTTCGTTCAGGGTCCCATCTCGGTCCAGAAAAATAGCACGTTTCTTCATGAGAGCTGACACCCTACCACAGAAGAAAAGGCCAGAACAGGTGTCGAAGAGGAATATCCGTGTTAAGGAGGGGTTAGAATGAAATCCCTACTCAGGCTTCTCCCCTACTTGCGTCCTTACACCTGGCTGCTCTTAGGAAGTGGTATTTTAGCGATTCCACTTTCGGCTTTGCGTTCTAGCCCAGCTCTGTTGGTGAAGTATGTGGGGGATGATCTTTTCATCAGTCGGGACCCGAAGAGGCTTTTGATTTTTCCTGCGCTTTTTGTCGGACTTTTTGTATTGAATTTTATTGTACGATTCCTGCATTACTATCTTTTGAGAATTGTAATTGCCCG
>JAHFAC010000356.1 GCA_023250755.1 Bacteriovoracaceae bacterium
GACATTCCTCCTGCCGTCACCCTTCATGAGGCGGTAGAACTGGCCAAACAATTTGAAACGGCCGAGACCCCCGCTTTCGTCAATGGAATCCTTGACGCAATTCACCAGGAAAAACTTGCAGGCTTAAGCCCAAAAAAAGGCGAGGCACAGGACGATAATTCCGGTTAAACTAAGATCATGCTCGGAACTTTAGAACTCGACGCCGATCGCGCCCTCTATGACCGAAAGGTTCACTCCCTCGTTGCCCTTTGTTATGAAGATGAGCGCCCACTTCAAGGCCTTGCGGGAATCTTGGACTGGCGGTTTCAAGGGGCTCTTTCACGTGGCTTCAAAAAAGGGATTCTTACAGGTCAACCAGGAGAATGCGCCTATATCCCGGTCACTCGCCGCGAGAACACTTATCACCTCCTCTTGGTTGGGGGGGGCTCGCTTCGAAAAAATGGACCTCGAGGAAAAGTCCCTGCCGAAACTCTGCAAATGTTACGAAAAAATCTGCTCGCCCTCAGGCTTCAACGCGTCGGTATTTCGCAATCCGACTTTGGAAACGTCGACGAGCTCTGGTTTATAAAACACTTAAAAGGAGTCCCACTTTGCATTGTCCGATAAGAGAAGCTCCGATGCTGGAGGAATTGGCAAATCGACTCACCAGCTCATCCCCTCTGTTTGAGCCTTTCATCCCCTCTCAGCACAGAACACCCACTGAGGAACTCTTGCCCTTAGAAAATCTCGAAGAAATGACTCGCAAGCATCTTGATGCTTCCGTGGCCACCCCTCCGGCCCAGCCCGATGCACTCCAACGGGCCCTTCAAGACCCAGCGTTGATTCGAGCCCTGATTCAGCCGTCATCCGCATCTCCATGCAACCCTGGATCCAGCTCAGAAAAAAACTTCACCACCACAAAACACCCCCACATGAATGTTTTAGAAAAATCAACAAACACCTCCTGCCGACGTCCTCCAGGAATTACTCAACCGATCTATCGCCCAAAATGATTCAGCTCAAACCCTGGATCGATCTCTGGGACTCTTACAGTAACCTAAAACAAACCCGACTCCTCAGGCTTTCTCTTCTGCGAGACCTTGCAGCACTGCTCCACAGTGAGAAATCCAGATCCATGGTGCTAGGGAGCGAAAAAGAACTTCCCCAGCTTGAAGAGTTGACTGGGAGACTCCAAGCTCTTCGTAAGAGCCGACTCGAAAAGCCTTTAAAAAACCTCCTGGAAACCGAATCCCTAGAGCTAAATCCTGATCTTGAGGATCTTCCTGAAGAACTCTCTAGCAAACTCAATCGCTTTGATCGACGCTTTGAAAAAACCATGACTGCCGAAGCTCTTCGAATCGGGTGGCAAATCAATTTTCTTGACGCTTGGGTTGAAATTCAAGAAGCTGAGCACTGGCATCATCGACTGACCCAAGAGCTCCCTCCTCGAGGAGTTTTGCTCTTCGCAGAAAGCGCGCCAGAAAGCTCAGAAAAACCACCTGTAAAGAAACCAGAAATTCAATTTTGGCATGGACGATGGCACTGCGCCCTCGAGCCAGGCTTTCACCCCACTCTAAGAGGACTCAGATGCGAGTTTCAGATTTTCTCATCGAAATACTCAGCGCCCACGCACAAACCCTAACCCGGCTAGCGGCACTCCTCGGCGAAGAATCACTCATGGAGGTTCTTGAAAAATCCGGAGAGCAGCCGACCGTGCCAGCCGCTGACCTCTCTCCCCTTCTTGACCTACTTGAAAAATCGCTCGAGCCTCCTCCTCCAAAAATCACACTTCACCGCTCCGGGAGCACTTACCTTAAAATCAAAAGCTCCGTCGATGGAATGAACCTCCCTGAGATCCTTGAATTTTACGTTTGGTCTTATCTCCCCTACCGTCTCATCATCGAAAGCCCTGTCGATTTAGACCGAAAATTTGCCACTTCAAGCGAACCTCAGACAGCCTTTGCTCCCACCTTGCTTTCTCAAGTCATGATTTGCGCAAATCATTGGGTTCGAAATCTCCCATTGCCCCCTGACCTTTCAAAGCAAGCAGAACAGGCCGCACGCATTCCGTGGCTCAAATTTCGAATGGATCTTCTTCGCGCACTGGGCAAACCGGCGTTTGAAACGCTTTGGTAAGAGAGCCTTGCCTACAAATCCATCCAGCTTTTTCCGACCGCGGCATTCACACGAAGGGGGACAGAAAACCGGGCTGCGTTTTCCATCGCATTAACCACGAGCTTCTGAACCTCTTCGACCTCATCGCTTGGGCAATCCAGCACCAGCTCATCATGCACTTGAATGATCAGCTTAGAACTCAGCCCGCGGCTCAGCAATTCATGATCCAGATCAATCATCGCTAGCTTCATCAAATCAGCCGCTGTGCCTTGGATCGGGGCATTCATCGCAATTCGCTCGGCATTCGCCCGAACCATGCCATTCTTGGACTGAATGTCCGGAAGCAAACGCCGCCGCCCCATCAACGTCTCGGTCCATCCCCGCTCGCGCGCTTCTTCAATTTGACGATCCAAGAAGCTCTTCACGCCTGAGTACTTCTCAAAATAGCGGTCAATGACCGTTTGAGCCTCTCGACGTGGAATTTTAAGCTCTTGTGAAAGACCGAAGGCTGTTTTTCCGTACATCAAACCGAAATTAATCGCCTTGGCAACTGACCTTTGATCATCGGTCACCTGCTCAGGCTTCACATCAAAAACCTCACTCGCTGTTCTTTGATGCACATCTTCATCTTTTTGGAATGAACGCACCAGCTCAGCATCCCCACTCATATGGGCCAACAATCGAAGCTCGATCTGACTATAATCGGCAGCCAACAAAACATGGCCTGGAGAGGGAATGAACGCCCTTCGAATCAAGCGACCGCGCTCAGATCGGACAGGAATATTTTGAAGATTGGGATCCGAACTCGACAAGCGCCCGGTCGACGTTCCGGTTTGGTGGAAACTTGCGTGAATTTTTCCCGTCTTTCGATCCTTGAGAGAAGGAAGCG
>JAHFAC010000027.1 GCA_023250755.1 Bacteriovoracaceae bacterium
CCCACTCCTCAGACGACTTGAGAAAAATGAACCGACGAACCAAAACCAAAATGAGCATGGGCAAAGGCCACATCCCCATTGAAAGCGTGGTGGTTCAAGAAGGCATTCCTACCGCTACTCTGGTGGATCGCCTGGCCGCCGAGCCGGTCATCTATCTTTTCGGCTGCGAGCTGATTGGCGGATTTCTGAGGACCAACACGGAAAAAGGCGACGAAGAAAACCTGAACTCTCAGGGCATGGTCTTTAAAAAACTTTGTATGTCCGACCTGCGCACCCCTCAACCGGACGTGGCCGAAAAAAAGATGCCAGAAGAGATTCCAGAAGAGCTCGATGAAGAACTGGGTAAAGAACCGATCTTAGAACTGGTCTATGGCTCAATCGCGCGAATCTCCGCCCTCGCCACAGGCTTGGAGCTGGCGAAACACACGCATCGGGAGAAAACCAACGGGGTTATCGGGTGAACTACCCACCCCTAAAGGGGTAGGCTTCCAGGGATCAGCTCGGAATTGCTTCCTCGCCTTCTCCTGTTCTCGCTTCTCAGGGTCTGCACCTTAAGCTTTGATACTCTCGGTGTCTTACGAGTCCCTCCACGAGCACTTTCCCACGTTCCGTGGGTGGCTTGCTTTAGAATTTCTTCTACCCCTCGTTTTCTGATGACCTCTGACGCATTCTGATCAGCATTCGCAGTATGTCCACACTTTTGGCAAACAAATTTACTTTGTGTTCGCCTATTGCCTGGATGAATGTGGCCGCATTTGGCACATTCCTGAGATGAAAATCGAGGTGAAACTTTAATGAAAACCTTTCCTGCATGATTTGCCTTGTAGGCAAGAAAAACGGCGATCAGACCCCATGCTGAATTGAGAATCTTTTGAGTGAGTCCTGCTTTTGCTGCTGCCTGATTTGGAACAAAGTGACCTGGATTCTGTTCATCGGGCTTTGCCTCAGGGCTCTTTGTCATGTTCTTAATTTTGAGATCTTCCATGACAAAAATCTGGGCACCATTGTCTATGACTTGTCCGTTTTCATCTTTCTTCCCTACCAGGGTACGGGTAGTCTGATGAGCAAAGTCTCGTCTAATTTCTGCAATTTTCCGATGCGCCTTTGCGATACTCTGCTTAACTTTGTTTCTACGGTGAGAACCAAGCCTCTGACGAGCCAGACGCCTTTGCCATTTCCTGATCTTCCTTTGTTTTCTCTCGATCGTTTTCTTTTGCTCTGACGAAAAATCGAAAGATTGTCCGGATGATGATTGAACGGGGATAATTACACCACAATCCAAACCAACAGCCTTTTCCATGAGTTCATTCGCGGGGAGTTTGGCTAGCTCTAGCACTAACTCCTCTTGAGTCTTCTCACTCAGTTTTGGATCTTCGTAGTTGAAGGAGACAAAATATTGTCCATTATCCCTGGATATTGTGATTGATGCCGGAAGCTGAAAATCCCTATGAGCCTCAAAACTCAGGAATCCTATATTGTTTTTCTTCTTGCCGATAAAGAGCTTCCACCCCCCAGCCTCATCCTGTTTCAGCTCAAAAAGCTCTCTCGTAAGCCAGATGGAGTCTCTACCACCTTTTCTCTTTCTAACCGGCTTTCCTGCTAATCCCTTAAAAAATCTCTGCATGGCCTGATACCAGACCACTGAAGAATTTCTCAAGATTTCGGAAGGGCACTCGTTTAGGAAACTAGACGATTCTGTTTTGAACTGTGAATAGGCTTGGTCAACTGGAATTCTTTCACCCGTGAGTTCTGGGAACCGGCACTTAAACTTAAAGAAGTATTCCTGCTCGTCTGTTATTTCACAGATTGATTTGAACTAAATTTCGCACGTTGTTTACGACCATTTTCAGGGTCGCAGAAGTGACTATGAAGTAGGGAGATCTGAATAGAACTAATCATTATTTGAACAGGGAGAGTCGGAAAGGAAAAGGAACTAACGCGCGTCCCGCTTGTTACCAGGCCAGCAGTGCGCGCCCATCCGGGGCGCGTCTATTAAACTGCTGGCCTGGTCCTACAAGACGCGATGGATTAGAAATCGAACTCCTGCTGGTCCTCCCTTCTTTCTTGCAAGAGAGAGTCAAGGTGGGCCTCGAATTCAGCAGTGTCCAGTTCTGATAGATTTAACGGGGGTAACTGGACCAGCCTCCCGTGTTTGAGCGCCTTGATGTGGTCCTCCAGAACAGCATGAAGTTTATCGAGGACCTCCAGCATGGCGTCTACACGATAGACGTCAGTGTCAGTGACGAGGTAAATGGGATTTTCTTTAGGATGGGATGCCATACGTTTTACCCTCAGATTCCAGCAGAAGCTTGTACGACGCAATCTGCATCTACAGTCTTCATTTTTTTAGCCATGGCTACTGTCATTGCTCCAACGCAAAGGCTCCCTATTTTCCTGGGCAATCCATGTGAAAGCTGATGAATCGTTTCAAATGCCTTTTCGTCAAAGAGGGGATCCGAACGTCCAGCCAGTTTCATCCCGTGTAGAATGAAGGGAGGGATTTCTTCCGAGGTCAGGCCAGCCATGTGATACCTCAGAGTAATTCTCTGATTCAGAGGCTCGTGGAGACGACGTTTGAGCATCTCTCTGAGTTCAGGTTGACCGATCAGTACCAAGATAAAGGGCACCTTGGAATCCATCTGGAAGTTTGTGATCAGAATCAACTCCTGGAGCGTCTGATGATCCATCATGTGGCATTCATCGAGAATGATACAAGGCGTTTTTCCCTGGTTATCGTAATAATCCAGGATGGCTTTTTGGATCTGCTCGAAGAGTTCCGATTTTCTCATCTTGGAGGGAAGCCGTAAGAGAGCATTGAGCTGTCTGTACAGCTCTGATCGACTGAGGGTTGCCAGGGGGGAATAGGCATGCATATGAGTTTGAGAGTTGAGGGAGTCCACAAATTTTCTCAGAATGGATGTCTTTCCAGAGCCTGGTTCTCCTGTCAGCAGCATGATCCCTCGGTGCTGGCGGATATAAGACAGGCGGGTAAACGCCTCTCGAATATCGTAAGTATCCAGCAGGTGATCTGTCTTGATCTCTTTAGGGAATGGCATTTTTTTAAGTCCGAAGTAAGGAATAATCATTGTTCGTCTCCTTAATTTTCCGAGCCTTCAGTCAAAGAAGATTCGGAGATGATTTTGTGAAGTGCGATTTCAGAGTCTCTGGGTGAAGGTCGGTAATGCTGTCCATTTGCTCGACTATCCACTGGGAGAATTCGTTGCATTCGAACTCCATTCACATAGAGATAAAGTTCAGTCGGACGGTCCTGGACATAGCGCAATTCTATTTTCTTCCGAATATAGGCTGGAGGGACTTCATAAATGATGTTCTTCCAGGATATTGTAGAGTCACGATTGACCGCTCTCTCAATGCGAGCCATGAAGAACTCATCCAACGCATCTTCATCGATCCGTCGGATGGGGAAGTGGCGAAGAGACTCATGATATCGATCTATCGGGCGGGCATCAATTCCAGTATGATGCTGATGATGATAGTCATCTCGGAGCCAAATCCTGAATCGATCATTGAGAGTTTTCAGATCGAGAATCTGAGAATGAAGTTGATTCAGAAATCGTTGCCTGACGGATCTAAACCAGCGTTCAATTTTTCCACGTGAAGGACTATCATAGGGCTTTGAGTGGACCAGGCCTATTCCAGAGTGGGCACAGACCTTTTTCAAATAATCGCTGGAGAATGAAGGTCCGTTATCGCAATAGAATCTGTCACAAACTCCAAATGACAAAAGAGCATCCTTAAAAACAAGCTCAATCAGGCGAGTGTTTTCATAGAATCCAAACTCTGCCCCTACAATCATCCGGCTATGATCGTCAATGATAGCCATCAGAATAGCTTTGTGCGTCCTTTTGGCTTCAGGTGACTCAAGTACTCCAGGCCCATGCATAAAATCAGCAGTCCAGAGTTCACCGAATCTGCCCATCTCAAATCGCTTGCGAGGTTTTGGAGTCCGTGAAGTCGAGAGCTTAAGGGCTTTCAGGAAGCGGCGCAGGGTCTCCATACAAACCGGAGGTTGTCCAAGAACGCCGGTTTGAAAAGCCCGGTCGTAAAGTTGAACAATACTCAGGTCTGGATTGTCGTTCCTTAGCTCCAGTATTGCCTCACGGATTTCCGTGGATATCCTTCTGAATTGTCCACCGTCCTTCCGCACTCTTGGCAACAGTCCTGGGAAACCATTTTTCTTATATCGATAGAGCCATCCCTTCATGGTTGTAGCGCTGAAGCGCCTGAGCCCCTTCCCTGGGATATTAAACTCACGATCTGCGAGTTGACGGAAATAGGTCATTTGGGCTCGCCCCGGTTCCATCAAAACGGGCGAGATAATTTCATGTCGAAGAAGCGCGATAGCTTCACGTTGTTCATTTGTCATAAATGAGCACCCTCCTTTTTGTAGTGCTTGGGGGTGTCATATCCGGAGGTCGTCCTGTGGAGTTCTAAGGACGCTGGCTTTCGACTCCGAACTTCAAATGTTTCTATTCCGGTGGTGGAAAAATGATGGTTTTGGAAGGGTGCCAATAGCACCAGTGCTCGAACAGCGAACTGATTTGTTCCGATTTGTATACTCGTAGCTGAACCACTGAAACTGAGCTTGGAGGTCGAACTCTCAAAGCCTCTTGATGGACAATCCAGACTCGGATGAGGAAGTAAAACCAGGAGTAGGCGGTAGAGAGCGCCAATGTCTCGACTGTCTCCACCTTATCTAAAAAAACATCAATCGTTCCCTTCACCTGACAGCTCAAATCAGCCCAGGTTTCATAGAACCACTGAAGAGTCCATCGACTCAATCGGCGTCGGGGAATCAGAAAGTCCGGCCAATAGGAAAAATCGCATCCCCTGGTTCGGCACTGGCCTATGTGGATTGCAATCTTCCCCTCAAAGCCCAAAGCAGAACAGACCAGAGTTCGGCGAAAGTACCCCTTCCACCTGGCGCAGTCAGGGGCTGAGCAATAGGGACATTGCTTCTGAACGTTGGGGAAAGGGTAATCCATCCGGCAATATCCCTCCCCTTGTTCTTTTGCTCTCAAATAATTGTTACTGACCAAAAGGTATTGCCGAGCACCATTGATCCCGGTAACCTTAAAGACCACTGAGTGTTTTCCAATAACAACAGTGTAACCTACTCGGGAATTAAATGCGATTTCCGAGTAGGTTGTTTAAAAAGCGAGCCAGGAATGCTGGGTATGCTTTTTAATCAGGCCCATCTGATCTGTTGAAAAAGAAGTTCGCGATTTTCCCTCAAACTGCCATTAAGAATGTGCGAGATAACACTCGTCACATTTCCCATTGTAGATCAAACGAGCACAACCCATCCATTTGGATAAGGTCAGCTTTTGATAGCTGGTAGGCCAAGCTCGCATTTTAATACCGCACATCCCCATAAATCTGGTCATAGCTTGCAAAATAGAGTACGTCAAGTCTATGAATAATCATTGCGATTGGAGAACAGGACGTCACTGTATATTTAAAAATATTGTACATCTAGTCTTTATTACAAAATATAGAAGGGATGTGCTCACAGAGCCAATGCTGAGCCGTATGGAGGAATTAATTAGGGAAACCTGTAGCCAAATGGACTGCGAGCTTATTGAGTTTAATGGTGAACATGATCATGCCCATCTCATAGTGTCCGTGCATCCCAAATTGGCAGTATCTAACCTTGTCGGGAAGCTAAAAGGAAAGACTGCTTACTTTATTCGCCAGGAATTTAGAAAAGAAGTCAGAAAAAAACTCTGGGGAGATCACTTTTGGAGTCCTTCTTATTGCGTGGTATCCTGTGGCGGCGCTGCTCAACTAAATTGCTCCACCTATGCTCTGATAGATTGACCCAGGGCTGGATCTCCTGAAAGAAATCCCCATTGCAAGCACAAAAACCATTCCCGTGTCACAATGGGGACATGTATAATCAGATCTATAGGCTAAGTGAAAAAATCATTTTTTCATAGAGGCATTGACCCAGGCGAACACTTTTAATCAGAAGTGGTTTCGAAGTGAGAGCTGCCGAGGTCTGACAGCCGCCTATTACAGTGAACTGAGGTCTATACTTCGAGCGCATCCTTCAGTAGTGACCCTGGGCAAATGCCGCCAGTGCGGAATCCGTTTTCTGACTGCTATCAGAAACAAAGGTCGTAAGGACATGAGGTGTCCCTGCGGCTGCCGTAAACAGCATGAAGCTGAAGGGTCACAGGAACGCTCTGCGGCCTATCGCGAAACTGAGAAAGGACGAAAGAAAAAGCAGGAACTCAATCGTCGCCGTCATCTGAAGTCAGTCCAAGCAAAACAGCGTCAACAAAACGACAGCTCTCAGCAGAGACTCCCTGCACTCCTGCGCTACTACCGGTGGATCATTCTTTTGCTGGACGGAGTTCTCATGGATGTGCCGCGATTGAAAGAGTTTATTGAGGGGATTCGCGGGAAAGTGAGACAGCGGGGCCGTGCTCAATATGACGATTCGCATTATATCTATGACGACTGAGCGGGAAAGGCACCCAGTCGTTGATCGGTATGAAAGCAGAAATAGAGATCACTCAAATCGATCGCAAACACGAAGGGCATCGGCTCCAGTCAGCAAGGCGGGAGCAGGAGCTTTTTGCTTCAATCCTCGAGGGGGGCATCGAGGAGCCGCTGCAGGGAGTTCAGCAGGAGAATGGGCCAGCCATCCTTCTAGATGGATTCAAGCGTCTGCGGTGTGCGGAGAAGCTTAAGCGGGGAACAGTCCCGTTTGTTTCAATCGAGAGTGATGAAGCCGAGGGAATCTTACAGATGATCCGGACATCGAACGCCAAAGCACTCACTCTTTTGGAACAAGCTGCGTTCGTGGAGGACTTACGCAAGAGCCATGGGCTCCGCGTAGAGGAGATTGCAAGGCGTCTGCAAAAGAGCAAGGCATGGGTCCTGGTGCGACTTAAAACCTTGTCAGAGATGAGCAAGAAGACACAAGAGTTGATTCTTGCTGGAAAATTTCCATTCTCTTCGTATTTTTACACGCTGCATCCAGTCAGGCGCCTGACCAACGGAACATCTCAACAGGAGGTCGACGAATTCGTTGAGCTTGTTTCCGGCAAGAGCCTCAGTACGCGCGATATCGAGATCGTGGCGGATGCCTACTTCCGGGGCGGGGAAGTTATACGCAATCAACTCAAGAACGGTGATTTGGGATGGACACTTCAGGAACTCAAGGATCGAAAGCGAAACCAGACTCAAACAGCGGACATCAGCGAATCAGAACAAAAGATTCTAAGGGATCTGGAGATCGTCCACGGATGCATGGGGAGGCTGACCCTGAAACTTGGAAAGCCCGAGCTTCTCAACAAGCCGGGGTTCGTGGTGCAGGCCGAGGTGATTTGCGGCGGGGTCCTAAGCAGGACAAAGCATTTTGATGAAGTTTTAAGAGGTTTTTATGATCGAATCCGACAAACGTAAGGCAGTCTTCTTCCTCCATCAGGAGGGGATGAGCACCAGGCAGATAGCGCGTAATCTAAGTCTCTCCCGCAATAGCGTCAGGGAAATCATCAAAGAGGGTGGCAACCCGATCACAATCCAGAGAACGGATGCTAAGCGAGTCGACCCCACTCTGATCGCTGAGCTTTACAAGGACTGCCAGGGCTACATCCAAAGAATGCACGAGAAGCTGATCGAGGAGAACGATATCAAGATCGGTTACTCAACCCTGGTCAGGCTGGTGAGAAGCATGGGCCTTGGCCTGGACCCCAAGAAGGATCGACGTGACGCCAAGGTTCCCGACGAGGCCGGTGAAGAAATGCAGCATGACACGTCTCCTTATGTGATCGGCGTCGGAGGCGGCAAGATGCGGGTGATCGGTAGCTCCCTTTACTTGCGCTATAGCAAGATGCGGTATCTCAAATTTTATCCTTCTTTCAATCGATTCCGGATGAAATGCTTTTTTCACGAAGCGCTCACGCACTTCGGATACACCGCAGGGAAATGCATCATCGACAACACAAATCTGGCCGTGCTTAGAGGGACTGGGCCGGATGCCGTGATGGTTCCAGAAATGGTGAGCTTTGCTAGGAAATACTACAAAGATCATGTTTGGGAGGCTCACTTCATCAGGCATTCGGATCGGAAAGGCGGTGTGGAGTCAGGATTTTGGTTTGTCGAGACGAATTTCTTTCCTGGTAGAAAGTTCGAGAGTATCGAGGATCTAAACCGGCAGGCCTTCGAGTGGGCGACTCAAAGGATCCCTCTCAGGCCACACGATAAAACGAAACTTATTCCTGCGCAGCTCTTTGAATTCGAAAAGGCTTATCTCAAAAAGCTCCCGCCGTTCGTCCTGCCTCCGGTCTTGGAGCATGAGCGCGAAACAGATCAGTACGGCTATGCGGCCTTCGATGGGAATTACTACTGGATACCCGGCAGCGGGCGCGGCCAGGTCCGAGTCCTTCAATTCCCGGATAAGATCCGAATCTTGCGCGGACGAGATCAGCTTGCAGAATACAGCCTGCCTGCCTTTGGCGTGAAAAACGAGCGACTCCGTCCTCCTGGGGTACCCGAGATCAGGAATACCCCGAACAACTGTAAGCGTCCCACTGAAGTTGAAGAAAAAAGACTCAGCGGGATCGCCCCTGAGATCGCCCAGTACCTGGAGTTCCTCACAAAGACACCCCAGTCATCAAGCCGCAAGTACCAGCAAATCCGCAGACTCTTTCGACTGTCGCAAAAACTTGCTCCCTCAATTCTAACCCAGGCCATCTCTCGCGCCCATCGATACCGGATCACCGATTCGGACACGATCGAGCGCATCGCATTGGCACTGCTGAGGGATCACAGTGTTGAGTTTGACACCCTGGATCTTGAGTTTGATGAAGAGCTTCAGAGTCGTGACATCTACCGCGAGGGGGCGCTTACAGATCTGCCTGACCTCGAAAAGTACGACGAACTTTGGAATAGCGACAAAGACACTGAGGAAGGAGACGATCATGGACAAGGATCTTGAAGAGAAGCTGAGGTATCTCAGGCTCACCGAACTTCTAGAAAACTGGGATGAGCTGATGAGTCAGGCAAAAGCGAAGGGTCCATCCTACACAGCCTTGATAAAACAAGTCATCGAGCGCGAGTACGCAGCCAGAAAAGAGCGAGCGCGGCTGCAGAGGATGAGGCGAGCCAAACTGGAGGAGCCCTTTCTGCTCGACACCTATCCGTTCGATCGGCAGCCGGGGATATCCAAAAAGAAGATCATCGACCTCTTTGATTCCATGGATTATCTCCGGAAGAAACAGAACCTCATCTTCATTGGGCCCACGGGAGTAGGAAAAAGCGGACTGGCGACCGCGTTACTGATCCACTCGATCAACCACGGAGCAAGTGGTCGGTCCATCACCTTCCCGGATCTTCTGTCTGAACTCTATAGCTCGTCAGCCGATCACTCAGAAAAAAAGGTCCTGAAAAAATTTGAGTCCTACGAAGTTCTCGTCGTTGATGAAATCGGCTACATTGAGATCGACCCCACTCAGGCGGGACTCTTCTTCACACTCATGAAACGTCGGCACAAAAAAACAACGACCATCATTACGACCCAGCTTGGCTTCAAAGAGTGGGCAGGTTTCCTCAAAAGCCCACACCTCACTGCCGCCCTGGTGAGCCGCCTCACTGAAAACAGCCAACTCATCAATATGAGCAAATGCGTGGACATCCGCGAATCCAACCCAGCTCTTAAAAACTCGGACTAACGTATCTATTGGTCTTTACATCGCGGCTATCAAAGAGCGCCGGTGATCACCTCACCGGCGCTTTCTCTTATGTGCGCCCAGCATGGGCGATAACTAGGAGGTGAAAGCCCTCTGCGGACCCTAATTCCGGGAACCGCTAGCCAAATCCAAGGGTGTCTGCCCGAGGAGAATCTGGAGGAAGGAAGAGGCAAAGTCCCGAGCTGATGCATAATTCAGTGGATGTGAGGCGACGCGGTCTGGACGAGTGGGCATATGACTACAAAGTCCAATGGAATTCGGAAGGCCGATACGTCGTAGATCCAACAGCTACATGGGATGAAAGTTATCGCGAGGATCTTAGAAAGGGATCCGGTCTTACCTGGGGAGATCTCACCTTAAACCTGAAAGGGCAACGAGTGTGTGGAGCATGCTCGGAGTGAGAAGTCAGCAGAGACCTTAGTACTCGGAGAGTGAGGAAACTCACTTACATCGCAGGATGCGGAGGGGAAGGGTTGAACCGAAGAAGGGAAAGGAATCATTGTCTTTGCGAATGTCGTGCAACAGAAGTCCCTGGCCGGCAGGGAGCGATTGGGAGCGGATAGGAGCGGAACTCCGAAAGGTGCCCGAGCGTGTTGAAGCATGAGTGGAATGATGAATAGACCAGACCCGAGTCAGAGTCGATACGACGAAACACAACTCATGGAGAGGTGTGTAGAGCGTAGCAATATGCTCAGTGCATGGAAGAGAGTGAAGAAGAACGGAGGCTCACCTGGGGTCGACGGGATGACTATTGATGAAACAGGAAAATATCTCAAAACTCATTGGCCAAGAATCCGAAAGGAATTATTGGAAGGGACCTATCGCCCGCAGCCAGTGAAGAAAGCTGAGATTGAAAAACCGGGTGGTGGTGGAATGCGACAATTAGGTATTCCAACAGCAACCGATCGACTGATCCAACAATGCATCTTACAGATCCTACAACCGCAATGGGACCCAACATTCCATCCCAATAGTTACGGTTTTCGTCCTGGAAAGTCTGCGCATCAGGCGATCTGTCAAGCGCAGAAGTATGTCCAAGAAGGAAAACGTTTTGTGGTGGATTGCGATCTCGAGAAATTTTTCGATCGAGTAAATCACGATATTTTAATGGATAGAGTGATGAAGCGAGTGAAAGATGAGCGATTGGTGATACTGATCCGGCGTTACTTACAGGCTGGAATCATGGATCAGGGTGTGGTGGTGGAGAGAGAAGAAGGAACTCCGCAAGGAGGTCCACTTTCCCCACTTTTAAGTAACTTACTTTTAGATGAGGTGGATTGGGAGTTGGAGCGCAGGGGCCTGTCATTTGCAAGATATGCCGATGATAATAACGTGTATGTTAAAACTAAGCGTTCGGCCGAGCGCGTGATGCAAACCATGATGAAACTCATGGGGAGACTGAAGCTCAAAATCAACCTAGAAAAGAGTGCAGTGGCTTACGTCTGGAAGCGAAAGTTCCTGGGGTACAGTCTGTGGATCGGCCCGCAAAAGGCGGTCAAACGCAGGGTAGCTCCACAAGCACTCAAGAAGTTTAAAGAGAAAGTGCGAGGCCTTACAAGCAGAACCTGCGGTCGAAGCATGAAACAGGTGGTCGAGAGACTCGATGGGTACCTGGTGGGATGGAAGAATTACTTCCAACTTGCCGACACCCCAAGAATCTTTGGAGATCTGGACTCATGGATTCGCAGGAGGCTCAGGATGCTCCATCTGAAGCAGTGGAAACGAGGGAAAACGGCATATCGGGAGATGGTGGCTAGAGGCTTGTCCTCGAATGCTGCTGCGTCGATCGCCGCCGCCCTTGGCAGCTACTGGAAAATGGCTGGAACATCAGGGATGTCAATTGTCTTTCCGAACTCATACTTTGATGAACTGGGTTTGACACGACTTAGAGCGGAAAAACTTTGGAACCGCCGGATGCCGGGCGGCAAGTCCGGTGGTGTGAGAGGACGGGGGAACTTAGTTCCCCCTCCTACTCGATCCGGCGATCGACACAAAACGACCACCTGTCCAGTGGATCAGTCTTACTGAGAAAGGGTGGGTCAATCTTACTGAGTGGCGCCGCCGGGACCCAGTGGAGGGAAGGGAGGAACAAGTGAACGAAACGGCAAAGGGAAAAAAGGACGGAACACCGCTTCCGGAATCCTTATCAACGCGACTGAACCGTATATCTGAAACAGCGAGG
>JAHFAC010000357.1 GCA_023250755.1 Bacteriovoracaceae bacterium
AGAATAATCATTGGAGAGGCCAGAAATGACAACCGTATCAATACCAACGGATTGCAACTCTTCAAGCACCATTTTTTTCAGTCGTCTACCGGCCATTGTTGTTGTTTCACTGGGAACGCCTATAACAGCCAAAGATCCAACAACAATCAGTTGCATCGGAATGGTTTCAGGTAATAGATCCGGATTCTTCTCCCCCGCTGCAACCAAAATCGGCTTGGGATATTGGCACTCCTCACCTTCATCCGATGCTCCAATCGCTAGTCGAAGCAATTTCAATGCCCCATCCATGATCTGAGGAAGAGCGGCCAGGCCCTGCTTCATCCCCTCATAAAATCCAGGAACCTCGCTTGGCCCATCCTCTGCTCCCGCCGCAAAAGAGTAACCCATGGCTGCCCGGCAGAGAGCCTGGGGCTTCCCACGCGCGAAAGCAGCATCAACTAGATGACCCGACATATTCATCCAAACACTTCGATACTCTAAACGCGGCTTCAAAATGCGCCCCCCTTGCTCAAAGAGATCACGAGCCTTTCTGTACTGGAGAGCTCCATTTTTTTCAGTCAATTCAAAATCATCCACAGAATCCTTTGCTAGAGCAAAGTGCGGCGAAGAATCTCCTTCGTTCGAATTTGAAAACGCAGCAACAAATGTTTTATCAGATCTATAATTCGTATGCATTTCACGTTCAAAAAGCTCTGCTGCATGTCCTTTATTGTCTGAACTAATCAACCGATTCTTGTTGCTCATGCAGGTTGCATGAACGGCAAACCAATCCAATACACCAATCTCATCGCCTGCGTCATGAGTGAACTTAAGAAGCGTAAATGACGGGTCGATCTCATCTGAAAAATTTCGCCAATCTTCGTTCGCATGGTAAGCGACAATGGATCGGTTTCCAGAGGCTCCCCTCAACTCATCTTGAGAGAGCTGAATCGTTCCTGGCGCTAAATTAAGATAGGCCTTTCTAATTGACTGGTAGATTCCATCTGTCACCACATCAAAGCCCTGCTGATCAAATCCAAGGGTTGTTAAATTAAACACATCATGATGCGAAAGCCCACCGGGGCCGGAGTGGGTATGAGTTGCGGAAATCATGATATTGGATTCAAAAAATTTTCCAGGAAATTCCTTTTCCAACTTAAGAACAACCTCTTGCTTGACAGAATCAAACATTAACCCTAAATCGACGACTACCAAAGCAACCCGCTTACTAGACATCGAATCCTCGATCACAAACGCACGAGAACGTAGGCGGGTGTAAACTCCTTGCGTTACTTGCTCCAAACTTCCGTATCCCATCATTCCACGCTCAGCTACAGGGCCTGTGATGTCATGAATCCCAGAACCCACGCGCCAAGTTTCTGGTAAATTCTGGGCATCTGCTAAACCTTCAAAAAGAAACCCAATAATAAGATGGAAAATAAATAAACTAACGCACAGAGATAACTTTGATCGATAAATCATCATAAGTAACCCAAGCGCCCAATTGACTCATCGGGTTAAATCATATTTTATTAATAGATTTAACAGTCTAATGCTTTGCGCTACTTATGTTCATATTGTTTAATTTTATATTGCGTAATGTTAGTTTAATAAATAAAAGATTTTACACATCCGACTGGCCTCGAGGCAAAAAGGCGATCAAGAAAGAAGAAAATTGCAAATACTCAAACTTTAGGTACGCTAACGAACAGCCTTATTCATTATAACCAGCTGTAAAAAAGGGGAATCTAAATGAAAAAAATCACTGCGCAAATCACTACGCAAGTAACTATATTTACGCAAGTAACTATATTGATGAGCATTTCGCTCTTATCATTTTCAGCTTTATCATTTTCAACAATCGCATTTTCTCACGCAACTATTGACGAGCAAGCCAGCCAGCCGCTCAGTCTCACGGAACTCACGACATTCCTGGGTGACGTCTCTCCACTTGATTTGATTCACTGGAAGGTGGGCGACACCATGGAATACGGCATCTCCCTGGGTGGCAACGGAAACCTGGGCACTATGTCTAAATCCGTTTTTAAAGATGAAGGTGCTGCTCTTTGGATTCGTCAACAGATGAAGCTGATGACCCAAAATGAGAATATTGAAATCCTGATCAATAAAGCTGACGGCAAGGTACTCAAATTGATTCGTAACGGGCAAGAACAACAAATCCCTGACGATAAAATCGAAATCATCTCTCAGGACTATACGCAAGTAACCGTCCCGGCTGGAACTTTTGATGTTTTGCACATCGTTGCCAAAACAAAACAGGTTTCCAAAATTGAACTCTGGGCCAACCCACAAGCCGTCGTTATGGATGGCGTTGTCAAGCAGTCCATGGCTACCGGCTTTGGTGAAATCGTCATGAACCTCACCCGCTTTAAACAAGGACAATAAGCCAAGAGGGGGCCACCCCCCAACTCATCGCGGGCTTGTCGGACAGGATTTCGTCGGCAAGCCCGCAGTCTTATTTTGCCCTCATTTCTTTTTGGCGCTACAATCAGTCTGTGTCAAACTGGGACGAACAAAACCTGTCACCCCACCAAAAAAGAACCCTTGATATTGCCCTGCGCGAATCACGACCAGAACTTTGCAATGAATTCGAGCCCATTACACAGGGCTTATTTTTTTCTCTCATTGGCCTGCTCATCCTGGGTTCACTCACTCCTTTTTATCTGATCTTTTCAAAATTATTTAAAAACCCAAATACTTTAAGGGATCGAAATGTCGCAGATGGCTGACTTTGACATTCTCATTATCGGCTCTGGCCCAAGCGGAGCCAATGCAGCGACCGAAGCAGTTCGAAGTGGATTTAAAGTGGGACTCCTTGAAATCGGCTTTACCGATACCCAATATCAACACCACATCCCGCAAGAATCTTTTTCGAATATCCGAAAAACCGACTCCAATCAGGCGAATTATTTTTTAGGTTCAAATCCCGCAGCCGCCTTTCAAAGCCAGGCCAAGGCAGGTGCCCACCTCACCCCTCCTC
>JAHFAC010000358.1 GCA_023250755.1 Bacteriovoracaceae bacterium
CTTTAGTGGAAAACAGTTTCACCGAAAAGGGGGTTTTCCTCGAGGGACGCTATACCACGGTCAATTTACATCCGAAGGTGACCTCCGTATTTAAAGACATCAACTTCACTCCTCCCCTTTCCGCCAACTTCCGCCCCGATTGGCGCCCCGTCACTGGCGATCCTAGCCACGAGGAGATGGTCCCCGGAGGCTCACTTCACGGCCGTCCTCTCCTCTCTCAGTCGGAAGCATGGGCTCGACCCGCGCGCCGGCTCGCGGATCACAATCCCGGAAGCTACATTAATGATGGGTTCGACGAGCTTCAGGTCTATTGGGCCGTGAACCAGCTCTTCGATTCCTTGCGTCCCATGGGCTTTACCGATCCCGAACTTTCTACCCGCCGTTTTAATGCGTTTCTTTTCGATCCCGATATCGCCATGCGGAATAACGCCTACTACACCGACGACACGATCAATTTCACCACCTATTCTCCGTCGCAACCCAACATGGCGCGCGACAATTCGACGATCTGGCACGAACTCGGTCACGGCGTCATGGATCGTCTTATGGGGGATCACATACAACTCGCCGATACGGGGGGCTTAAGTGAAGGGATGGCCGATTTCGTTGCTCAGCTGGTTATCAATGACGTGACCAATGGAGAGCCCTTTGAGGGAAAAGAGCACCTGCGGATCTTCAACAACACGGGCTTTTCTCTGACCAATGAAGTCCATGATGATGGCGAAGCCTACGGCGGCTCGATGAACGATCTCTTAAGAGCTGCCATGCAGAAGCATGGCAGGCCGGGTCTCACGAAGGTCACCGATCTCACCTTGGAGACAATGCGCCTCACACGAAATCACCCAGCTCTTACGGCGAACGATTGGTTTCTGCATATGCTCTACGCCGATAGATTGGGAAATGTTCCGGTACGTACGTCGGGTGAACTCCGCGATCTGGTGCTAAAGTCCCTCGCCGGGCGCAATTTCAATCTGGATGGAGCTCCCGTCGCTACCTATGGTTTTAAAAATGGAGAGGAAGAGGTCACACCAGGAAGTCCTGGCTCGCGACAAAATCCGATCCGCTTGACGCTGAAACCCGACGAGACCGCCATCTATCGACTGAATCTCAGCCTTAAGAGTAGCGCCACCTACATGTTCCGTTATCCCGTGACGGTGAAGGTGGTTCTCGAGGGAGGACCCATTCAGGGGGCTCTCCATTGGGCGGGCCAAGAGAAGAGCCCTCTTCTCTATACGATCTCATCGGAAAGTCAGACCCTTCCGTTGGATCTCACGGTGCTTGGCACTTGCGATGAGATCAACCGCCCGGATAATAGTTGCGTCGACTACGCCTATGTCCAAATTTGGAATGATGGCGAGACAGCAAAGCCGGTAGCAAAAAAACGCTTCTACTTGCGCCTCTACCCAAAACCGGCAGCAGACTAATCCCTGTCGACCTTTTGAGAGGAATCTCCCCCAGTTTTTTGGAAAGACTGGGGAATCTCTCTTTAGGCTTGCCGACAAAAAAATGGCGGGGTTAGCGCGTTGAAACGACTCGAAGATTGAGCCACTCCCCGTGTAGTGTCTGCTCCTTGTCTACAGCGTGGTGCGTACCCTTCGAGGTCTCAAGTTTGCATTCCTAAGGAAGTATCGAGGGACCACCATGCACAGTGCACCTTGGCGTTTCATTTTTTTCCTCATCATAGCAAACCCCACACTCAAGGCCGAAATCTCCCCATCTACCTTTTCCAACCCGGGTTTCCAGGGAATTATTTTGGCAATTGCCAATCTGAATAAGGCGATGCGAGACGCTTCAGAAAATCCGATGGATGAATGGCGCCGCGCGAACGTGAGGCGAGCAATGGATATCATGCCCGTTGCCATCCGGGGACTTGCGGCAGAATACAAAGGGGCGAAACTGAATGGGGTTGAGTTTCCCGCGATAAAGGCCATGTTGGGGGGATTTATCGACGTCAACGCCGGTGAAAACTATAATAAATTTCTCGTCAACCCAGACAAACGGCTCATCCCTAGCGTCGGTCCCGGCTTTCCCGGCGGTGGTGCCGTGGCCTCCGGCGAAGGGATGAGTCCTGGTGCTAATTTATCGACAGGCAGAACCCCAGTCTATCGCCCCAAAACGCCACCGGATCCTCTCGATTCGACCACCTTGGGGATGAAAGATTCCTTGAGTTTTCTGGACTCTGCGGTTTCGAGCGAACAGCTCGCAAACCGTTCCGAGGCACGTATCGGTTTTAATGACGGGGCACCCAAGGGAGGCCTTGCTCCACTGCCCGATTCAAAAACGGCAGAAGGGATAACGACTCCGTCGGTAAATTCTCTCCAACCGCTCACCACAGAGCTAAGTCAACTCGAGGTGATCAGAGAAGAAAATGCCTCCGACAGTTTCGAATCTGGTCCGAGTGATTTTCGAAGAGAGCAACAAAAGAACGCCCACAAGAAAAGGCCCCAAGGGCTTGCCGGGGCCGGACAACGGCCTAGTGCTCCATCGGGCCATTATTGACCTTTGCATAAGTAATGGAACGTTTTTCTCGGCCATTTGGCCTCAGGCGGCGTCATGCTCAAAAAATGTGCTCAACGGCCAATAAGGCCGCCTCCGCGCATTTTTTTCGCATTTCTTGCCTGAGGGCAAATGGCCTTCGCCTCCCCTTCCATTACTTATGCAAAGGTCAATAGACTGAAACTGAACAACGGGAATACAGCAGTGTCGACGATATAGTCGCCCAATCATTTGAAATTTCAAACGCTTGCTTTCAAAAATGGGGACGTGGTGAGTGCTTTACCAACTGTCCGCTTTCCTGACAGTAAACGTCCTCGTTAAACCCCATCGATTCCATGGTTTATATTTATTCCTGACTTCAGCGCTTCGCGCTGAAAAGGCCAATAATTTCATAAGACGCACCGAGTCTCTTAGGCACAACAAGTCTTCCTTTTTCAATACGATTGAGTCGGGTGGTTTGGGTTAGCAGGC
>JAHFAC010000359.1 GCA_023250755.1 Bacteriovoracaceae bacterium
GAGCGGATTCGTAGCCTGTTGGATCGCCCCGAAAAGGACCCGCTCGAATATTTTGTCGAACTCAAGTTCGACGGCCTTTCCGTTAATCTGACTTATGAAGAGGGGCGACTCGCTTATGCCGCCACACGTGGCGATGGTGAGACAGGCGAAGATGTCACGCAAAATGTCCGGACGATCCGTTCTGTTCCCCTGAAGCTAAGAGGACCCAATCCTCCTAAGCTGATTGAGATCAGGGGTGAGATTGTTTTGCCGATTAAAGATTTCGAGAGCTTGAACGAAGAGCAGGCGAAAAAAGGTGAAAAATTATTTGCCAACCCTAGGAATGCGGCGGCAGGCTCCATTCGTCAGTTGGATCCGCGGATTGCGGCGGCCCGCCCGCTGACTGCATTTTGGTACGGCATGGGTGAAGTACAGGCGGTGCATTTTGAAAGGATGTCTGATTATGAAGATAAGCTCGAAAAATGGGGGTTTGTCGTTGGCAAGTGGCGTGAAATCTGCCGAGGCACTGAGGCGGTGCTTAAGTTTTACAGAAAAATAGAAAATCAGCGCGCCAGCCTGCCTTTTGAGATCGACGGGATTGTCGTTAAGTTGAATCGGACCGAAGAAATCGATCATGCGGGTTATATCTCGCGCAGCCCTCGCGGGATGGTGGCCTTTAAGTATCCGCCGCGGCAAGAAATCACCACGATTGAAGACATTATCGTACAGGTCGGACGAACAGGCACTCTCACTCCTGTTGCTTTGGTTAAACCCGTACGATTGGGAGGGGCTACGGTGAGAAGGGCTACTCTGCACAATCAGGATGAGATTGATCGTAAGGATGTTCGCATTGGCGATCAGGTGTTCATTCAGCGGGCTGGAGATGTGATTCCCGAAGTGGTGAAAGTGGTAACGGAAGCTAGAAAGGGAGGTGAAAGGCCGTATCATCTGCCGGACTATTGTCCTGTTTGCCATTCGCGGGTTGAACGTAAATCAGGCGAGGCCGCTGTTCGTTGCGTAAGTCGCGGCTGTATTGCTCAGCTCATGGAACGCATCCGGCATTTTGTTATGAAGGATGCACTGAATATTGAGGGCATGGGCGAAAAAATCGTCGAGCAATTGGTGGATGAGGGATTAATTAAAAATTATGGAGATCTTTTTGACCTTAAAAAAGAAATCCTTCTTGAGCTTGAGGGATTTGCTGAAAAAGCAAGTGAAAACATCAATAAAGCCATTCAAGCGGCACGCAGGCCAGAGCTCTATCGCCTTATCTTCGCCCTCGGGATTCGGCATGTAGGTGAGCGTACGTCAAAAATCCTAGCCAATCATTATGGTGCCCTCGAACCGTTGTTTTCTGCGACAGAAGAAGAACTTCAGCAGATTCATGAAATCGGGCCAGAGGTTGCAAAAAGTCTTTGTAATTATTTTTCGAATCCAGAAAATCGTTCAGAGGTTCGCCGGCTTTTAAAGAAAATCGAAATTCAACCACCCAAGCGTGGGGCGGGCGAGGGCAAGTTGGCCAGCAAGATTTTTGTCCTGACGGGCACTTTTCCGACGCTTTCAAGGTCCGATGCCACTCGACTCATCGAAGATCACGGAGGGCGAGTTTCTTCGAGTGTTTCAAAAAAAACGGATTTTGTCGTAGCGGGTGAAGAGGCGGGGAGCAAGTTGGATAAAGCACGCGAACTGGGTGTGGCCGTGATTGATGAGGCAGCGTTGTTGAAGAGGATAAGGTAAGAGCAAGCCCTAAGCGTTTTTTTATATTCCCCGCTTTAGCTTTCCCATCTCAAAATCCTTCATTTTTTTATCCCAGCGGTCGCGGTTGGCCACAAAATGAGCCCAGAGCGTGTTGCAGCGAAACTGTATTGTTACGGTGGGTTTAGACATGAGGTGGATCAGGTTCATCACTTGTTCGAGTTGGGTGCGGCGTTCAGTCGGTGGAAGTTTCTCTGCGCCTGAAAAAAATTGATTATAAAGATGGTTGAGTTGTTCGATTAAGGGTTCAGCTTGCGTGATGTGCTCGTTTAAGCGGTCCGTATTTCCTTCGATGGATCCAATTTTCTGTGGGGTGGATTGTTTTTTGAGGAGTTCGGTCTCTTCGGATCTTTGTTCAAGCTCTTCTCGTTCTTCGCGCTCTCTGCGTTGCCTAAAGGATTCGTCGTCATTTTTTGGCATAGCTCCAGAAAAGATATCATGGCTTGTGGAAAATAGGATATGTCTAAACTGAGTATGAAGATCAAGACCCAGTATGCTTGTCAGAGTTGTGGTCATCTCAGCCCAAAATGGCTTGGTCGTTGCCCAGGTTGTGAGGCTTGGAACACGCTTGCGGAAGAGATCAGTGCGGGTCCATCCACTTCTACTGCCGAGGGTAGCATTGCCTCTGCGCGCGAAGAATTCAAATCGATCCGTGATTTACAAGGAGTGTTGCCCCTTTCCAGAAATGACTGGGAACCTTTAGATGATGGATCTCGCCAAAATAAATCTGAATCGACTGAGACAAAAAAAATTCTGCAAAAGCGTTTTGGGACAGGAATATCGGAACTTGATCGAGTTCTGGGTGGGGGATTGGTTTGGGACGGATTTACCCTTTTGGGGGGAGATCCAGGTGTGGGTAAGAGCACGTTACTTTTGCAAATGTGCAAGGGCCTAGTTGAGGGTCAACCCGAGCTAAAGCTCCTTTATGTCAGTGGTGAGGAGTCAACGGATCAAATCCGTGGTCGCGCCCGACGGATGGGGGTCAGGGGAGAGGGGCGGGTATTTCTTGCTGCGGAAACCCAGCTCGAGAAAGTGTTTGCGACCGTCAAAGAGCTTAAGCCAGACGTACTGATTATGGATAGTCTCCAGACTTTTTCGAGCGGATTTTTGGAGTCGGCACCGGGGAGTGTTGGACAGCTCCGCGAGGTTGCCGCTCGTCTGATGGCATTGGCTAAGACCGCGCGGGTCTCAGTTTGTCTCGACGGGCATGTGACTAAAGACGGCAGCATT
>JAHFAC010000028.1:0-2153 GCA_023250755.1 Bacteriovoracaceae bacterium
AGCTTTGAATTAAACAGGCCTCTTCTGATACTCTGTTCTCACCCTTTGGGGAGGAGGCATCTTTGCGCAAAGCATTTATACTCGATACCAACGTTCTTCTTTTTGATCCGCAAGCCATCTACAAATTTGGGAATAATGACGTCATTATTCCCATTGTTGTCATCGAAGAAATCGACCGCTTCAAGCGAGACATGAGTGAAAATGGACGGCACGCTCGCCTATTTTCGCGTCTGATCGATGATATGCGCGAGGATGGTGAGTTGTCCCAAGGCGTGAAGCTCCCGGGGGGAGGGCTGCTTACAGTTGAGCTGGGGGGGCATGCTCCGCTTCCGGTAGAGCTCGCGATGGACAAGGCAGATAATCGCATTTTGGCTCTGGCCATTTCCTTAAAAAAGGAACAGCCGAAGAGACCCGTTGTTTTCGTTACAAAAGACACGAATCTTAGGATTAAAGCGGATGCTTTAGGGATTTCAGCAGAAGACTACGAGCCTTCAAGCGTTGAGCCCGACCAGCTCTATGCAGGGACGACGACGGTGACCTTGGACGCTCACCTAGTGGACGAATTTTATTCTCAGAAGCGCCTTGCCCGTCCCCAGGGCACCCAGAACATCAAGCCTAATCAGTATGTCATCTTAAAGGACTCAGTCAACCCGAACCACACTGCGATGGGTCGATTTTCAAAAGAGCTCGACGCCATTGTGCCTATTTTCAAGCCGGTAGAAGGACTTTGGGGGATTTTTCCAAAAAATGCTGAGCAATCTTTTGCGATCGATGCCTTAATGAACGACGATATCAAGCTGGTGAGCTTGGTAGGAAAAGCAGGAACGGGTAAGACCCTTCTGGCGATTGCCGCAGGGTTGGCAAAAACAGTGGATGAAGGGGTTTATCATCGATTGCTGGTTTCGAGGCCGGTTTTTCCCTTAGGTAAGGATATTGGTTTTCTTCCTGGGGATATCGAGGAGAAGCTCAATCCTTGGATGCAACCCATTTACGATAATATTGATTTCCTGTTTGGGGCCACGGGATCCAAAGGCAGGCGAGGAGCGGGCAAGGGATGTCAGGAACTGATGAACCAGGGATTATTGCAAATTGAACCGCTGACTTATATTCGTGGGCGATCCATTCCACAGCAGTACATGATTGTTGATGAAGCTCAAAACCTCACTCCCCATGAAATCAAAACAATCATCACTCGAGCAGGTGACGACACTAAAATTGTGCTCACCGGGGATAGTTTTCAGATTGATAATCCCTATGTGGATTCGGCCAATAACGGGTTAGTCTATTTGGTGGATCGATTTAAAGAAGAGACTATTTCGGCCCACATCACCTTAACTAAGGGTGAGCGCTCGAAGCTATCGGAGTTGGCAAGTAATCTGTTGTAGTCTGGGCAAGGGGGTTGCTTTTTATTTGGAAGCAAGGGCCCAGGGCTTGTTACAGACCCTTAGCTTTTGGCTTGCCTGAGATCTGCTAATTCGTACTCGAGGTGCCTTCGATAGGCTCGGCTCAGGTTTTTGAGTTCGTGTGTTTCAGCATTGTCCTCGAGTGCTTTGAAAAGATGCCGGCCTCGAACGATCATGGCTAAAGTGAGCTGGCCGAGTTTTGACCGCTCTTCTTGAAAGCGGACCATCTCGTTGAGGAGTTCCAGTTTATCCATCAAGGCGATTTTTACACGATAAGATTCGTCTTCAGTTTCAGCACTTTTAATGTTTCGAACCGCGTCTAATGAAATTACATTTTTTGCACTCATAGCTGCACCTTCCGGGCGGCACATTAAGCAAGCGGAGTGCCAAGAACTCAGAGGGAGGGGTTCCACTAACTTGCTAAAATAGCTGTTTTTTCTGGCCCAGTGCCGTAATGCGCCTGCTTAATTTGCAATAGGGTGGCTAACGCGTAAACACAGAAGGGGAATATGTTCTATCTGTAAGGAATGGTTTTCGATGGAAAAAAGCACTGAATATCGATTAAAGACTAGCTGTAGAAGTGGGGCGGATCTTGCCAATTAAAACTCAGGATCTGCTTCATGTGGGATCAAAAGGGGGGGATTTACCATCTCACTCTCCGTCGACTGAATTGCCTTCGCAGGCATCGACTTTGAAATTTGCCCAAGGAACTCCACAAAACAGAGGTGCCGCAGATATTGCCCCTTCTTC
>JAHFAC010000028.1:2163-11694 GCA_023250755.1 Bacteriovoracaceae bacterium
CCTTCCGGGCGGCACATTAAGCAAGCGGAGTGCCAAGAACTCAGAGGGAGGGGTTCCACTAACTTGCTAAAATAGCTGTTTTTTCTGGCCCAGTGCCGTAATGCGCCTGCTTAATCTGCAATAGGGTGGCTAACGCGTAAACACAGAAGGGGAATATGCTCTATCTGTAAGGAGTGGTTTTCGATGGAAAAAAGCACTGAATATCGATTAAAGACTAGCTGATGAAGGTAAAATATTTTTTATTCATAATACTTGTTTTCATTTTAGGCGTAGAAGTGGGGCGGATCTTGCCAATTAAAACTCAGGATCTGCTTCATGTGGGATCAAAAGGGGGGGATTTACCATCTCACTCTCCGTCGACTGAATTGCCTTCGCAGGCATTGACTCAGAAATTTGCCCAAGGAACTCCACAAAACAGAGGTGCCGCAGATATTGCCCCTTCTTCTCAGTTTTCTAAGCCGGCTGTGATTACTACTATTCAGCCTAGAAAATTCGTCCCGATTCTCAACTCCGATATCGAAGCACAGCTTTTTGATCTGATCGCTGCACCACTTCCTCCCGCAAAGGAACCTGCTCAAAAGGTAAATGCCGATGGATCAGTCGATGTTTATGGAAAAACAGAGGATGGAAAGAACCTTTTTCGTCATTTCAACCCCAAGGGAGAACTCACAAAGGAGGGGTGGAATCATCCAATATCCGGAGAAAATATATTTCGCTCCTTCTACGAAAGCGGAGAACTGAAGGTGATGTCCTGGACGAGGGCGGACAAATCTCTCACATCGATTGATTTCACTCAATCGGGCCTCCATGAGTCACGCTTTGATCGCCAGCCGGATGGGACTACGCTTGCTACAAATTATGACGATGCCGGAGAGGTCAAAGAGATTTGGCGAACTGAAAAAGGTCAAAAACCGAGTAAGATTTTTCCTTAGGTTTCAGTAAACTGCCAAACGATGGGTTGGCTATGGATTTTTTTATATCTGCTAAATCAAGATTGACGACTGAATTCCTGAAGTGTAACCAACCCCCATGTCCCCAATTCCAAGGCAACTCAACCTCCCGTTCAGGATGCGACTCAAGCACGGCGGAAGACGTGCGGGCGCAGGTCGTCCTAAAGTTTCAGATTTGCAAAGCCATATTCGAAGACCCGAGTTGACTAGGCGAGAGCCGGTCCATGTCACTTTAAAATTACAACCAGGACTTCCGAGTTTAAGGCGAAAGGAGTTGTTTCGATGTCTTCGGAGAGCTGTTTGTACCGCGCGTAAACAGGGATTTGGAGTTACTCACTTTGCGATCCTGTCCAACCACATCCACATGATTCTGGAGCCTCGTACCAGTGGTGTTGGACGGCTTTTTCAGAGCCTATGCATCTCATTTGCCAAGCGTCTTAATAAAAAATTGGCTAGAAAGGGTGCAGTTTTTTTAGATCGTTACCATTTACGTGTCCTCAAGACGCCGACCGAAGTGAGACGAGCGTTGGCTTACGTTTTGACGAATGAATCTCGGCACCAGATACGGGGCAAGGTGAGGAGACTGAAAAACTCCTCCCTCGAAAAATTTGCAGTGAGGCTGGATCCTTTTTCTTCGGCGTATCGCTTTGAAGATTGGAAGTCACTTCTTGGATCGAAAGTAGAATTCGGTTTTTCAGCCTGGTCTGAAAATCTGATGGAGAACTGGTTTGACGAAATCCTTACACCAGCAAGAACCTGGCTACTGACACGGGGCTGGATGTTAGCAAAAGAGTAGCTATCCCAAGTCATGATGCGATCATCCTAGTTTGGTTTCCGCAAGAAGACCAAACCTGGGCTCGGAACGGGTCCAATAGCGACGCCGAGTTCACCCCTTCAAAATCAAAGACTTATTTGCTCAACAAAGTAAAGGAGACACTTCTACTGGCCCTTCACAGAATATTTGAGTGATTGTTCAAAAATAAATTGCATCTCATTCCCTTGGTCTGCTAGGTGTTTGAGCGATTGCTCCAATACTAAGTAAATAATAAGGACGATGAGAGTGGATTATGACTCGGGCGACTCAATGGCATGACAATAGACGAGCGCTTCTTCTGAAAGAAGCAGAACTCAAGCGATTACGCGCACCGAGTCCCTGGAGTGCGATCGCCCTGATTGGTGTGCCAACCTTGCATTTTATTCTGTGCTACGTCTCGACCCGTCTCAATGTGTGGCAGACTTTTTTACTGGCCTATTTCCCGGGCTCTGTTGTGTTTATGTACCTCTTCTCAAACGCGCATGAAATTTTTCACGGCGCTTTGGGCAAGGCACTTAGGCATCATAGATTTAAAAACATATTTCTTCGTCTCGCAACCGTTACGGATATCTCCTCGGGACTTTATCTTTACTATAAGTATGGACACGGCCCCCATCATTTCGATCAGGGTACTCACAATATCGACAGCCTCCATCAGAAGTACCTAGTTCCTTCTTTGGATCTTGATCCCGTGACTCAGTTCAAGAACATCTACAAGTTCAAACTATCGTTGGATTCGGAACCCCAATATCGATTTCCCGCGATTGAGCACAATCGCTTTCTTCGTTTTTGCGCCATCTTTCTGATGCCCCTCGTGGATACCGTTCGAGAATTGCTTGTGGAGCCGATTAAGTTATTCAATTGGTTTCGCTTCAAGGATGCGCCATGGTCTCGCCGAACTATCGAGAATGCGTTTGTTCAAGGGATTCTCATTATTTCAATTTTAGTGGCGATGGGACTGCTCTTTCGGAGCTGGAACCACCTCCTGTACGTGTTCTTTTGTCGTATCTGTTTTTTGGGCTTTCTTCACCCTTACGGTATTTTGTGGGCGACCACTCATAGTTCGGTCGATGAAAACGGTGTTTACCAACCGGCCATGTCCATTCAGGGCAAGCTCAGCACATTTTTATGCGCAGGTATCAATCTTCATGTCGAGCATCATGACTTACCCTGGGTTCCCCGAGGGGTACTGAAAAGGGCAGCAGATCTCAGGCCTGACCTTTACGAATCTCTAAGCGGGTTTTCGGGTTTTGTCGAGGCCGCTCGGAATTTGTTTCGAAAACACTATGTCAATGTTTATTCACCTTAAAGCAGGGAGCGAGTTGTGACTTTTTTGATTGCTGGATTGATCGGTTATGCTTCAATTGTAATCGCTGATTTCTTGATTCACCGAAACATACTGCATGGCAAGTGGAAGTTCGTGAAACGGCCCGAGGGCTTTTTCCGTGCGTGGCTTTACCCACATTATGTTTCGCATCTCAAAGTGCATCACTCACATAGCGTCACAGCGAGAGCTGAGCTTTCAAAGGGACTACCTGTGCCTTTGTCATTGAAAGAAAAGATAGAGAAGCAGTTCGAGGATTTGTATTGGACTCACCTAGGTTTGCTTTGCAGTGATCACGGCATGAGTATCAAAGATGGTGCATGTCTCACGAGTTATCTTTCGTTGCTTATTTTGACCCCGCACTATTTCATAGCTGTGGGGGTCGGATGGCTTTGCGGCCCTTCGGAGGGTTGGTTGATCGCGACGATGGCGCTGATTCCGGCGTACAATCATTTTCAACATCGTTTTTACCACATGGAAGAAAGCGCACGGGAGGCGTTAGCTCCTTGGTACCTACACTGGTTTTTCTTGAGTGATGAGGTTCAAAGAATTTCGATTGAGCATCAGGCTCACCATCACGATCGTGGGCGCATGGACGATTACTACAATCTGCTGCCGTTTGGGCATTACATTTTAAAGCCCTTGTTTGGGCGATATTGAATGGTGCTACTGGGTGGACAATAATCTCGAGCTGACCGCGACATGGTCTGCCGATGCTTTCTGAGAGGCTATCATGGGGAATATAGAGCCTTTCCCGCGTCTGCATTGCCCCCCCATACTCACGTCCTCACTACGGTCTCCATCGAAATCCCTGCCCACCTGCTCAAAAATTCACGATTATTTGTCCAAAGGCACAAGGGAAGATTCCAAGTTGACCCGCTACCGTGCCATGCTTTTTAAATCAGTCTGTTTCCGCATTACGCACTTTTGAGCATTTGGTTCTAACTCCAGAAATCTCTCTGCTTGCAGCAGATTTGTCGATTCAATACGGTTTAGCGGTGGCTGACAGTTTAGTATTGGCTCATGCCAGACTCCTTGGTGTGCCGCTCGTCACTCTTGATAATGATTTTAATTTTATTCCTGGGGTAATAAGTTTTGCGGCGGTGAACTGGCCATTCGCTTTTTAATCGGCACTACTTTGGATCCCAATTAGCAAACGGCTTTATTTGAAACTGATTAATATCAATTACAACTGATAACTGTTCAATCGGTGAATGAATCACAACAAATTTTTGGCCATCAGCCATCGGCATATAAATAATGCTACTGAATAAATCATCCTGAAAATCGTTCGTGGACAAGGCATCTCGGAGACTCTTGCCATAAAGTCTCATAGCCCAACTATCTATGTTGAAATGAAAAATTTTGTTTACTTCTTTTGGATTTTGTACCTCGATCCTGGCCAGCCCGCGCCGCATATCGACTTGAACCTTGCCAGGGAATTTGGAAAGATTAACTGTTTGGAAGTTTACTGGTACATCGCCGCGATAATCTTCAACCGAATAAAACTGAGCTATATTCGGTGTAGCCGCTTGGCGTTGTCCATTATTGCTTCTTGCCTCGTGTTCGATTACAGGTTCGATTTTATTGTGATCTACGCTGAATCGGTATACATGTTCTCCGTCATTGGCATCAATTGAGATCTTTAAGTCTCTAGTATACAAGTCGTGGCCGGGATGCTCAAGAATGGGTTCAACTTTCATGGATTTTATCTTTATATTAGTGGGTAACTCGAACTCCCATTTTAGACGAGAGTTGTCAGGGTAGGCTTTGGCGTCGAGAAACGTGAAGTCGTAAAGAGAGAGCCGATTTCCCCAGACCGCAGCCAAGTAGTTTAGTTTCATCTGACCCATTGGCATCTCTAACAGTGTAGACACACTCTTCATTGCTATCAATGGAGCGTCACCGTGTTTCAGTGTCTCTACTCCTGAAATTCCAGACTTTGTTCGGAGTGAAATCTGAATTTCCCTTTGACCACCTTTAAAAAAGAGGTGGTATCTTTGATTCCCTTGGTTGGGCTCATCCTTAATGGACACCATGTCAAAAAACCTGATGTTTTCAATGTTTCGTTCGTATTGGATTGGGATTTTCATCCCCATAATTTTACGGTAAACTGTAATTCCACGACCTTTAACTTTGACTACATGATCTTCAAGTTGCCGGGTTGATATATTTTCTTTAGATCTTAGGGCCCCACGGCCCAGCGCATCTATGATGCAATGAGACAGATTTCGACCGGCCTGAGCAGCAACTGAATTTAGCATTGAATGTAGGATAAGTAATAAGGCTACAATCTGCCGTAGATTCATCTAACTCTTCCCCTTTTTTTTATCGACAACTGCAGCCTTTTCTTTGAATTATTGTGATTCCCCGAATTGCCTCGTAAAATTTGTTACCGAATTGACGGTTTTGAATTTGAGTTTTGGTTTCGTAGCGTCTTAAGGGGTTACCGTGTCGGTAGTCCCTTAACTTGTTGAAAACAAGGAGACGTTTTCATGAGCTACTCTCTTAAGTTGGAATACTTGGAACTTTTGCGGTTGCAGTATGTGAGCAGTTCGAAAACCCGGAGAAGTCAAATTATTGACGAAGTTTGTAGAAATACCGGGATGCACCGGAAATCTGCGATTCGTTGCCTCCGGTCAAAAATAAAAGGCCGTCGCGTTGGGAGTGGCCGTAAAAAGACCTACTCGCCCGATGCGATTTATTTCTTGCGCAAGCTTTGGATCAAAACCGATCAGATGTGTTCAAAGAAATTGAAGAAGGCAGTGCCTCATTGGATCGATAAAATGCTGCTGCCCGTACAACCCAAAGAAGAACTTTTAAAGATGAGTGCCTCGACAATGGACCGCTATTTAAGGCCATATAGAGCACAATTCAGACGGAAGTCGAACACGGGAACACGACCTGGAAAGTTGCTAAAAACGATCGTTCCGATTAAAACTCTAAGCAATATTCCTAATCGTGCGGGCTTCATCGAAGCTGACACGGTTGCTCACTGTGGAGGCTTTCTGACGGGGGACTTTGTTTGGAGTTTAACGTTTACAGATCTTTTTACGGGCTGGACTGAAAACCGGGCGGTATGGGGCAAGCACGCCGTAAACGTTCACGCAGCGATCGAGGAGATTGAGAACTCCATTCCCTTTGAGATCATCGAATTTAACGTCGATAACGGTTCTGAGTTCTTAAACCACCGGCTGGTCGAGTACTTCCAGCCGGGCGGACCGAGGCAAAGAAAACGCTTCGCTCTGACTCGTTCTCGTTCGTATCATAAAAACGACAATGCCCATGTAGAACAGAAGAACTGGACTCATGTACGAGAGATCTTTGGGTACGAGCGCTTCGAGTTTAAAGAGCTGGTTCCGATCATGAATCAGATTTACCAAGTGCAGAACATGCTCACGAATTTCTTTCATCCCCAGATGAAATTGAAGTCAAAGGTGAGAGTCGGTGCAAAGATCAAAAAGAAATACGACGAACCGACGACCCCATATCATCGTCTGCTTGCTGATCCTTCGGTCTCTGAGGAGAGTAAATCCAAACTGAAGGCCCAGTACGAGAAACTAAATCCCTTTGAGTTAGTCGAGATCAGAGAGGCATTACTTACCGATTTCTTCAAACACAAGAAGCAGCTACAATCGAATAAAGAGGCTGCGAATCCTCCTTCAAATGTCATTCCTCTCCGGTAACACTTACTTCTGAGGCAATACGGAATACCCGCCTCGAGGGCTTGATTAACCCTCCCCCATGCTCCGCTTTTTCCTTAACAGTCGATGATAGGTAATCGCAAAACGATGGGCCTCGTCGCGAACATGGGTCAGGAGTTTATAAGCATCGGTGTGGGGCAGTAATGCAACCGGGTTTTTACGATTTGGAATAAAAACCCGCTCATGCGAAGACTTTACTTCTTTGGCCTGAAAATCGCTCTCCACACGCGCCTTAGCAAGCCCCACCACACCCACGCCCTGAAGACCGAGTTCTTCTAAAACTGCCACGGCCTGAGCGAGCTGGCCTTTTCCGCCATCGACCACCACCAAATCAGGCAGTGTTTCTTGGGACGAACCCGAAAACCGCCGGCTGAGCACTTCTTTCATCATCGCAAAATCATTGGCTCCTTCAACAGTGCGAATCTTATAACGACGATAGAGGTTCTTGTCAGGTGCTCCCTCCACAAAAACCACGCGTGAGGCAACCGCGTCCTCACCTTGAGTATTGGAAATATCGTAGCATTCAATTCGATGCGGAAATCTCTGGAGGTGGAGCTTGTCCTGGACTTCTTCAAGCACTTGCACACCATGGCCCGCAAGTCGTTTGGTCGCTTGCTCAAAAGCATACTGAGCATTGGTTTTGGCGACATTCAAAATCCGAGTATCCACCTCATTCTCAGCCACGCGAATCCCCATTCCCAGTGTCCGCTCAAGCAGATCGGGATCATCTGGTGCGACAGGGAGCAAGACCTCACGGGGACGTGAAATCTCAGACTCCAATCCCGGAAGTTGATCCGTCATCACATAAAATTGAGCGAGAAAATCAAAGAGCAATTCGGAATCTGGCAAAGACGGATCCGTATTTTGAAGTGAGTAATGCCGCACAGCCAGCATCACCCCCCCTCGAATTTGCAAAATCACCGCATGAGCCTCGGCGTTTTTATAGGTGTGATCTGCGTGACGCACAAGTCCCACTACATCCCGATCGCGCCCACTCCCCGCCTCATCCACCCCCTGCGTGGCCGTCACCACTTCAAGACTTCTCAGCTGATCTCGCATCTTGGCCGCGGCCTCAAACTCCTCACGCTGAGCCGCATCTTCCATTCCCTTTCGGAGAGAGCGCACCATGCGATCACTTTTTCCTTCGAGTACTTCGATCACTTGATCCATCGACTCTCGGTAATCTTCTGCCGCAATCAGCCCCACGCAGGGGCCACTGCATTTTTGCATCTGGTAAAGAATGCAAGGCCGGCTCCGATGGTGAAACGCATTTTCAGAACAATCTCGGAGTCGAAAGGCCTCGTTCAAAAGACCCATCACCTCCCTGGCTGCCCAAGCAGATGGAAAAGGGCCAAAGTAACGAGCACCATCTTTCTGAACCTTTCGAGTCCATTCCAAACGCGGAAAGGGATCCTCTCGCCGTATTTTAAGATAAGGATAGGCCTTGTCATCCTTCAATCGAACATTGAACTTAGGCTTATGCTTCTTGATCAGACTGCACTCCAAAATCAGGGCTTCAGTCTCCGTCTCTGTCAAAATCACGTCAAAATGATGAACTCTGAGCACCAACATCTCTGTTCGGGGCATCTTGTGTGGCCCACTCTGAAAGTAGGTCTGGAGACGATTCCTAAGGTTTTTGGCTTTTCCGACATAGAGAACCGCTCCTTGGTCATCCCTCATGAGATAGACCCCAGACGAAGAACTCGCCTCCCGGGCACGCTCGAGGAGGAGGGCGCGGGATTCTTCAGGGTCGAGTGGTTTAGATGCTTGATTTTCCATGCCTCTTCCCACTATAACCACATCAACGATTGAATTTCGAAGACCCTTTTCAAGGAGATGCTCTTATGGCCCGCTCACCTGATGTTGCCAACGAAGTTTTGGCCTATTGCACTAGCTGTAAAATGGACCTCCAACATGTGGTAGTCGCCATGAAAGGCGATCGAATCGCTAAAGTTCAGTGTAAGACCTGTAAAAAGGAACACGCTTTCAAAGCGCCAAAAGGAGCGACTGAACCGACCAAGAAATCTGCTAAAAAGGGGGGCAAGAAGGCTGACGAAGGGGCATCAGGTGCATCGCCAATTGAGGCCGAATGGGAAAAGCTGATGACAACACACAAAGCAGCCCCAATGAAATCTTATTCCATGAAAGGGCGCTTTCAACTCGGAGACAAACTAAACCATCCCAATTTTGGCGAAGGAATTGTCGGAAAACTCATTTATCCCAATAAGATCGAAGTCATTTTTAAAAATGACCTTAAGGTCCTGATTCACAGTGGGACAGCGTCCTGAGTCAGACCCCGGCGGGTATACAAAGCACTATCCAAAAAATCATGACAACATGCAAGGCAGCCCCTTTCTTAGCCATGACAACACTGCTGACACTCTGGGTGTTTGCCGCAGGTTGTTCCACTGCAAAAAAGAAAACCACGCCAGAACTCTCACAGCTGGAGGGGAAAAAAATTGCCCTTATTGAGATTAATGGCGAATCCACCGCTCAATCCGTGGTCGAAGTTGCTCTCATTAATGAATTGATGCAAAGAGGAACATTTACCCTCATCAATAAGCGTGACGTTGAATCAGCCCGAAATGCTCCTGGCCAAGACCCACTGGACTGGAAAGGACTCGCTCGAAAAGTAGGAGCCGATTTTGCGCTTCGGATGAAAGTCCTCCAGTTTGATGCAGATATTCATGAAGGTTACTCCTCAGAAGAGATCGAAGACAGCCAACTCGCAGCTGAGCG
>JAHFAC010000360.1 GCA_023250755.1 Bacteriovoracaceae bacterium
AAGCGGTCCTTGCCGGAACTCGAATGCCGCTTAACGTGACGTTGCCCGATGGACAAACCGGAGACTTCCCCTACACGGCCACGATGGGACGGGCCAGCATGTACAGCACTATCAGCGGCTCGGGCCTTCGAGTCATGTTGTTCGTGGACTACATTCACGTACTGGACAAGAAGGATCCAAAAAAGGCCGCCCAGTCAGCTCACGTCACTGGGTATATCGCAAAGCCCGATGGGGGTCTGATTCCGATGCCGATATTTGCGTTTCCCAAGGATCCCTTCACTGATCCGGCATTCGTGAAAGTATCGGTGATGGCCAACGGATTCCCGGCCTTGGAACTGCGCGGAACCCCTGTGTATGTTGAGGCGGGTTCAGGAGAAGGGGTCGCTCAGCTCTATTGCTACACCTTGGGAAGTAACATCCCAGATGGTGTGCCCCCCCACCCCCCCTCCGAACCGCCAACGCCCGGTGCAGAGTAGGCATGGCCACGAATCAAGTTCAATCGAATGGAGATCGCCCGGTGATTTTCGATTACCGGGCGATTCATCACTACGTAAAAGACATGATTGCGTGGCGAAAATCTTCCGATGGGGCTTTTTCCATTCGAAAAGAAACCCGGGGCTTGTACCGATGTTCGCCCGCATTGGTGAGTGAGGTCACCCGGGGACGAAGACGCCTGACACTGGATCGTGTGGACGCCTTTTCAAAACTTCTATTGCTGCAACCAGAGGAACGGACGTACCTGGGGGAATGGGTCGGTCTTCACCCCGGGCGAAATTCTTCTCTCCCACCCGCGTCCACAATTCCCACTCCTCGCAAGCGCCGGACCACAAAGAATCACCTTCTCTCGCATTGGCTTAATGTCTACGTAAAAGACTCGGTCCGGTTAAAGGATTTTGCTCCCGATGCCACAGTCATTTTTCGGCTCCTCGGAGGTCTGGCCAGTATCCGCCAGATCGAAAGGTCTCTGAGCTTTTTGTTTCGGGAAGGCTTTCTCAGGAAAACTCTCGAGGGAAAGACGGTCGAGGATTCGCCTCTCGTCATGACGACGGACGAGCAGCTCGACAAAAAGATCCAGGCGTTTCACAAACACGCGCTTCAACTGGCCCGTCGAGGCATAGGCTTATATCCGTTGGAACAACGCCGAGAGTCCGTCGTCGTGCTTCCGGTCAATAGAGCACACCTTCCTGAATTGAAGCGACTCCTCAAAGATTTCTACGAAAAGGTCTTGGTATTTGCCGAGACGCACACCCAAGACGACGAACAACTCTATCAAGTCATTCTCAACCTTTCCCCCATAGGAGGAAATGCCTCATGAAAAAAACTCTCAGCATGCTGGTTATCGCGATCAACGTCTTCGCGGGAGAATCCACCGGTGTTGGAAGTGGAGGCGATGTGGTGGACCGGTTGATCTTCACGAGTCGCCAAGCTCTCATCCAGTCTCTGTACGCGCTTCAGGTAGGGTTTGACACAAACGATTTTTGCGAGTGTCGCACTCCCATTGGAAAAGACATCTCCTGCGATTTCCTTAATAGCCTCACGGGCGATCAGCGCCGTTTCTGTCGCGAGTTCCTGTTTTCGACGATGGATCAATATTGGCAACTTAACACCGTAAGTCCTGTTACCAAACTCATTCCCACGCTCCAGACTCTCATCGTGGAGGGGCGGCCCGTCGCAGCAATGACGCCCCTTGGGCCGGAAGGGGACGTCTTGCTTCATTACGGTTCGCTTCGATCTTTTTGGCCTACGACTTTGCTGGCTCTGCTGGGCCACGAGTTTGGCCACAAAGTCCGTTTCCGCGGAGGCTTTATTTCCGATGCGTCCCCCATCGGTCCTTTTAACTTTCCTGAAGGGGGAAGGATTCTTTTGGATTCCGTCGGTGCCGGGTTTGCACAGTACGCGGCCGCCCACGGCTGGGTGGGAACCTATCAGGGGGTAGAAGATCGTTTCAAATGCTCGGTCGCCAAGGTTTCAACACCATGCAATGGACCTCGCCTCTACTATGGAAATCCCGCGGTCTACGAGACAGGGATTGGAAACCTTCCCAAGGATGTAGAGTGGGAGTATGCCCAAACAGAAAAGGGCCCTTACCTGCGGCCCAGGATCTTGATCCATGAAGAACAAGGCTGTCGAGCAAAGGTGGATCCAAAGTCGCGTTGGACCCTGCTTGAGCTTTGGCAGGTGTCCGATCAGGGACGCAAGAAGACACGGCTCTCACAGGTACTTCTTGAGGGCTACAATCCAATTTGTGGAGATTCGGGAACGAAGGATCTGGTTCTCAGCTACGACGATCTCAAATTCCAGTTTTCTTACGTAGGTAGTCGGCGGGGGTATTCCCGCAGGCGGCGTTGACGTTCATCTCCCACTGGGTTTTAAGGCATGTTGGGGGAGAGAATGGGTCACTGGTGGGCCTCGCGGGCTTCAACCCCGTTGGTGGATGTCGTTGACACCCATGGAGGGTTCGATTCCCTCTCCTCCCGCCATTCAATTTCGCGAAGCGAAATTGAATTCTTAAGTATTAATATGAATACTTAATCCTACATTCCGCACTTAATCTAAAGCCGCGATAAATCGAATCTTTCCATTGAAAAACGCTAATCTATGGTTATATAACCATACAATGAAGGCGGGGGTGGTCTTTCGCGAAAAGCGGGCGGTTCTCAATTCAAGGATGGGCCGGCTGGCGATTGCGGAAATTCGAATTTGGAAAATACCTAGGTCTTATCATTATCCGGAAGGGCGGAGATTCTCCTTATTTCTGGTGTATGACGGAAAAATATTGGTTGGGATTGATAACCACAAACCAAAAGGTCCACATCTTCACTTGGGTGAGCAAGAGGTTTCCTACGTATATCGCGGAGACCAAAATCTCCTAGATGATTTTTGGAATTTGGCGAGAAAGGCTGGCTTTGAACCATGAAACTAAAAAGAGCGAAAATTATTG
>JAHFAC010000361.1 GCA_023250755.1 Bacteriovoracaceae bacterium
GTCCAAAATCTCCCCCACCACTTCCCCGGAAAACCATTGGCGGGATTCGCCAGCCAGCCGCGCGCCTTTCTGGGAGGCTGCGTTATTTTTTCGGATAAACTCTTCTAAAGTTCTATCCCCATCATCCTCATCCGGCACCAAATCCCCTGCATCAATCGCCACAAGTTCACCCGCCCGCGTCACCCTATATTCGGTTGCCACGACAAAACCTGCTAAACGTAAAAGCTCATTAACAGTCAGGAAATCTTTGTGTTGTTCAGGAGTATTAGTATTGCCTCCTAAAATAATTTGCATGACGTACCCCGTGACATCCCCGGACTCAACCACGCCGTAAAACTTGGCGCCGATCCCAAGCCGGTCTAACACCTGGGCATAAATCAACTCTCCTGGAGAAAGGCCTCCTTTTCGATACAACTTCACGGCCACAGGCTGGACACGCCCATCGATTTTTGCCAAGCCTAGAAAAACACCCAAAGAAGAGACAGATCTCTCCTTTTCACTTATTCTTGGCAAACTTCCGAGAGGCGATAAAAGCTTTATCTTTTTAAATTGATCGGGTTTTTGGGCAATAGGAGCATAGGCAATTTCTCTTCTGTGATCCATGGCCCAAGCGACATTTTTAGGAGCTTTGGAAAAATCAGCGTGGTCATTTCTGATTTCAATCCCAAATTTTTTGAATTGATTGTCGTTGGCGAGTCGCGCAGCGGCAGGAATAGAGCGAGCTCTTACACCCTCTGGAAAACCGACGGATCCGCCGATGAATTGAGATCCTGGAGAGGTATTGGTAATGTTGTAATTCATCCACTTGAAAGAATCTGGGGGCAAAGCGTTTCTTTTCTCTTCGTTTAAGAGATTTCTCGGAGAACCAATAGAAGAACGCATGATCACAAAAGTACCTTGGGCATGGGGACTTAATGAAACATACGGTGTGAAATAAGCGCGCTTGGCAACCAGAGTGATGGTGCGAGAGTCTACCGCGTTTTTATCTTCTTCACTGATTTCCGCCGGCTTAAAGTGCCATTCAGAAGGTTCCGGCGCCCATCCCCAATGGAGAAAAGCCCGATAAGTCCCGTCGCTCAAAGATGTTATAAATTGATTTCTTTCGTCCACTGTCGCGAATTGAAGTGTAGTTTTAAAATCTGCCCGTTGATCCTGATATTCCATTGAGCCGCCTTGCCACGCGAACGAGGATAAAGGCAACACCAGCGCTTCATCGATAAAGCGTTTGTAGTCTTTGATGCCCCAAACCTCGACACTTGGCAATCTCCGTCCGTCGGGTGTTTCCGTGTATTCGGAGCCGGGACCTTGTTCATGCAACACTTTTTCGTTGCGTAACACGCGCTCAAATACCTTGGCCAATCTCTTGAGACGCTCTCTATCGAATTTTTCGGAAGAAAATTCAAGCTCAAATTGACCTCTGTCATCAATCGCCAGCATCATCATCTCCGTGGGTTTTGATAAACTGGCTGATTCTGGCCTGCCATACCCATTAAAATGCGCTTTGATAATTAAGGATTCGTCGTATGACCGAGCATATTGATCAAGAATCTCCAAAACAGCGCTCGGACGCGCATGAATCCCTCGATGCGACAAAACACGCACCATCTCTGTATAATTCGCCAGTCGCGCGGCGGCTGCTTTGGGTTTGACTGCGGCTTCGAATCTAAAAAATTCGTTCACCTCTTGAACAAGCCCTTGCAATAATCGCGTGCTTCCATTCCATGAGGCTTGTTCTGCGGCAAAAAATAAACGCGCACTTTCCGAATTTACAACCAAGAGACTACTAAATCGGGCAAGTGCTTGTTTTATCTCATTAACACTAATTGTTTCTTTTGAGTCTCTAATAGTCCGAAGTAAGTGCGCCTTCCTATCAAGAATTTCTTGCGAACGAAGGTGTGCCTGTTTTTTTTGGAGGGCAAGCCCTCTCACGCGATTCATCAAAAACGATTCTTTTAGTTCCCGAGCCACTCTTATTTTTTTGCGTGCCTCCAATCTTGCGGTTCTACTCTCAAGCTCTGCTCTATAAAAAGTGGTTATTGCTTCGCCTGAAAACATTTTAGGAGCAACGCCTCTAAGAACTTGCTTCATTTTGGTAACAATTTTCAGTTTGTCTCCTGGAGAGATCAGGCGTGGATCAGAAAAAGTATCGTCATTTGTCAGCCTTTGTAGCATTTCTAGAAAAGGTTGCGCATCCGACACGGCCAGGGCTTTCAATCGAGTCACCAGATCGTACTCAGCATTTCTGGTAAGTTTTCCTTCGCAAAGAAGGATAAAATCCGCTAAAACATCATCGGAAGATACCTGTCTTCCTGCTCCCCACGGAAAAGTATCTGCCGCCATCTGATCTGTCACGTCAATCGGATCACAAAAAGCACCATCATGAAATAAAACAAAGTGTCGACTAACTTTATTTTTAGTATCGTAATACCATACGCCTCTAGCGTTTACTTTCTTACCCCCAATAGATACCCCGTGAAAATTCACCCAATAACGTTTTGTTTGGTTAGAGAGCCCAAAGCCGGATAAACGAATCTCGACTCGCTTTCCTTCCAAATTATAGAGGTGATCTGGTTTACGATAAGCGATACTTACTAGATCAGCGTCAGAGTTGGGAAAAAACGTGCCGCCATTGGCAAGCCAATAAACATTCCACTGAGCTTTAGCGTTATTCGCCATATGTGTTACTGTTGGGATTTGAGGTAAATGCCAATAACCCACCATGGGTTTACCTGCAACGTTTTGAGTGACAACTTGCCCGTTCTGATAGAGCACTATGGAATCTAATGGGATTTCGGAATGCTGTCCTTTTTCTGAAGGCGCCCAAAGCGTGGCCACCCATGCGTCTTTTGCAATCCACGGAGCTCTTTGAATCTTAAGAATTGGTTTCTCAGCACTACGCCGATATACAAGACGCACATTTCGAGACCAAAAA
>JAHFAC010000362.1 GCA_023250755.1 Bacteriovoracaceae bacterium
GAAGAGCGAGCTTGGATGGATGAGTTTTTAGGCGCTGGTTATATCGATACATTTCGCCACTTCGTAAAAGATCCGGGTCATTACAGTTGGTGGAGCTATCGTCCCGGGGTGCGTGACAAAAATATCGGATGGCGCTTAGACTACCATGTCGTGCCCCATGAGATGGAGTCACGGCTGGATCATGCCTCTATTCGCCCTGAGGTTTTGGGCTCGGACCACTGCCCAGTGGTGCTTGAGCTGAAAGACTGAGCGCTCGGGCGAGAATGCAGCGTTCCTCTCTCTGCCGCGAGGTTTTGAGGCTCTTGAGCACAGCGGCCGGAAGCTCAGAGTTGGCATTCAAAAATTGCGTGACCCGATTTACGATGGATTGCTCACATAGGGACGGAAAGAGAGATCCTGTCACTCCTTGGACATAGCTCTCATCCTCGGAGGCAGCCAGCTTGGGCAGTGCTTCAAAATAAGGCTCAATCGCACTTCGAGTAAACTCTTCTTGCCCGATTGAATGGAAGTAATGGGCAGCTTTGAGGAGTTGTGCGCTCTTGAACTCAAGATCCGCGGGCTGGTCTGACTTGCGGAGAATTCTTTTTAACCAGAGCGCTTTGTTTTCAGCCGTGGGGATACTGGCTTCTGCGCTCATGGATTCTTTTTTGCCAAGGTCTGTAGGATCTTTTTTGAGTTCAGCCTGAATGAGGTCTGAGGCTTCGGCAATGCCGAGGCTCGAAAGTGTTTTGACGATCTCCCAGCGGCGCTCTTGTTCTATTTTCAGCCCAGAAATTTTCTTTTTATTGTCTAAAATGGAGCGAAGATACTGGGCCGCGCCTTCTGAGAAGGCTGCATCTACATAGGCCTGCCAGTAGACGAGCTGAAGATCACTGCCCGGGGGAGAGGTTTCTAAATGTTTTTTTAGAAAATCTTCGATCTTGATTTGATATTGCTTCAGCGTCTCGCCCGAAAGGAATTTTTGAATCGAAGGCCAGTTTCCGTCTCGGCTAGAAATTGGAGTGAGGATGGATTTCAAAACTTGGGTGTCTTTTTCAGCTGTCCCTTGGCTCATCACCGTATCAGCAAACGCTTGTGCGGGCATTTGTGCGTGTACGACCATCTCCGAAAGCGTGTGCCAGAGCATTTGTCGGGCAAACGATGAATCAATCTGGGCCAAGTGCTCGCGTGCGGCCTTCAAGCTGACAGGATCTAAAACCACTTTTACATAATCCAGGTCATTGTGGTTAGGGTAGACGAGATCAGGACAAGGCGCTCCAATCGCTGCAGGGACCGGCGTTTCCGCTTTGGAGTAGTCCACTTCAAATGTTTTTTTAACCGAAAGAGAAGCGCTCTTTTTTGGGCCTCCTTTGGGCCACTGATAGAGTGCAAGAGTCGCGCGGTGGGACCTGAGTTCAGGATTAGTTTCTGGCGCTTTTTGAAGGAGACTCAGGCGACTGACCTTTCCTTCTTCGCATGCCCAATCTGCTTGAATTGAATTGAGGCCAGCGAGTTGCAACCATACATGTTGCCATTCTGTCAGATTTTTCCCGGCAGCTTCAGCCAGCATTCGAATAAAATCAATCATGGCCGTATTTCGATAAGCAAATTTTTGAAAGTAGCGCTGGAGTCCCTCTCGAAAATCATCCTCACCTAAAAAATAACTTAATTGCTTAAGTACAGATGCGCCCTTGCCATAAGTGATTCCGTCAAAATTGGCAAAGGCATGATCCGTATCGGGTATCGGGACCTCCACTGGATGGGTGGTGACGAGCTGATCATCCCAATAAGCCCAGCGTTTGTTGCCTGCAAAAAAGGCCTGCCACTCCCCTTTAAATCGCGTGGCCTTGTCAACAGCGATCGAAGCCATGAGCGTCGCAAAACTTTCATTGAGCCAAAGGCCATTCCACCACCGCATCGTCACTAAATCACCAAACCACATATGGGCCATTTCGTGGAGGATTACATTGGCGCGACCCCGATGCCGATCTTGAGTCACCTTGGAGCGGAAGACGAAACGCTCAGAAAATGTCACTGCTCCGACATTCTCCATGGCTCCTGAGTTGAAATCAGGAACAATCACTTGGTCATATTTAGCAAAGGGATAAGCATAGCCAAATTCATTGCCATAAAACTCGAGTCCCTGCCGTGTGATCTCCAACCACTCGGCTGAGTCTACGTAGGAGGCAAGTGATTTGCGTGCAAAGAGGCGGATCGGGATACCGTCTGCATCGGATTTCCAGACCGCAAAAGGTCCGGCGTGAAGGGCAAAAAGATAGGTGCTGAAAACCGGAGTCGGCGGAAAAGTCCAGCTCGCTTTGCCATCGATAGTACCGACTTCACGTTCTTGGGTGTTAGAGATCACTGTCCAGGCTTCTGGGGCTTGAACGGTTAGCTCGTAAGAGGCCTTTAAATCAGGCTGATCAAAGCACGGGAACATGAGGTGAGCGTTGAAGGGTTCGAAATTAGAATAAAGGTAAACTTTATTGTCGACCGGATCTTGAAATCGATGGAGCCCATTACCCGTAGCGCTATACCGATGTGCGTAAGCGATTTCGATTCGGTTAGAGCCGGGTTGAAGTTCACTTAATTTGAAGTGAATCCGAAAGCCATCGTAACGGGCTTTGTTTTGTGTCTCATCTTCTGGGGTGGACCAAATAGAATTGCCATTTAAAGTCATGCTCTGAATTTCGCCGCTGTCAAAATCAAGAAGCAGATCGGAGGAGGCTTCTGCCGCCTTTTCTTTGAGTTGAAAATGAATGACGGTTCTTCCGCGGAAATCTTCATGTGTGGCATCCACGTCAAACCAAAGGCCATAGGCTACATGGGAAATTTGCCTGGCGCGGATTGCAGCAGCGTCACGACTGAGCGCGCGATGTGAGGGGTTTTCTGCAATTTCGCCTCCGGTTTTTAGACTCTGAGTTTGCGGTGAGGCGCT
>JAHFAC010000363.1:0-2166 GCA_023250755.1 Bacteriovoracaceae bacterium
TCTACAGGGAGTGAAAATGAATTAGAAAAGGCTTGAAGAGTGGCAACGCCGGCCCCTTTGTTGCTCGACGTGTCGACGACTACGGCTTGGACGAAGGTTCGGTCTTCTTGTTTAACGTCCTGCTTTACAGCTCTGATTTCTTCAGTTGAGAGCTTCACTACCTTTGTTTCTGTGACCATCGGCGCGCTGCTGGGGGTTCGTCCCCCTTCTTCTGTTTTTTCAGGAGCTGTGGTGGTGGTGAGCTGGGAACCTTCTGTTAATTTGATTGGTGCTTTTTCTTTGGCAGCCGTGCCCGTAGCTGAGTCTTTGGCTGGAGCTGGGGTGCTTACCTCGACGGTTCCTTTGATAACAGTGATCTGAGTTTTTGCAGTCGCCGCTTGTTGCGCGGAATTCGATGCCGCGCCAGCTCCTTGCTGCGCAGGTGTTGTTGGAGCGACAAAACTTCCTAGATCAGAGAGAACAACAAATTCGGTGCCTCGGACTCCCATGGTTGCTGTCTTGGTCCGGAGAGTAAATTTTCCTTTGCTGCCAACCGGTGTGTTGACGGAGGCTCTGATTTTTCCATAGCTCATCGTCATGGACACGTTTCTGTCATCACCCTGATTCAATTTGTATTCGTTGACCTTAAAGAGAGTCGAAGGACCTAGGTCGAGCACGGTTTTATCAGTCATCAGGATTTTGACGGATCCTACGCTTGAAGTATTGAGCACCGTTCCTTGGCCTACAGAGTCTCCAGGCTTCAGCATTGAGAGCTTCTTTGCATCCCCGTCCTCATTTCGGACCAAGACCCGGCCCGAAACACTGACTGCTTTTCCGACTTGATCCTCGGCTGAAGCGAATGGGGCAGTATAAAAAATGTAAACTAACAATAGAGGGAGGATTAAAATTTTTAAGTTCACTTGGAAGAGTTTATCTTGGTCGGAACAAGGGTGTCAATCCTGCAGGGCAGGGGTAGGAATCATTTTTTGATAAAACTAAAGGATTGCTTTCAGCTACGACTGGATTAGCATAGACCTACTGTGAATAAGCGTAGAATTATTGTTTCTTGGGTTATGTCGGGTATTATTTTTTTGATTTTTTGGGCGACTTCGGCACGGGCTGAAATTCCTAATAAGTTAGAGCCGGACTATGCCGAGGCTGTTATTGCGTATAATTCCAAGGACTACGCAAAGGCTCTGAAGTTGATTGATGCCCTCGATAAAAAGGCCCCAGACTTGTCCGAAGCCCTTGAGCTCAAGGCCCTGGCTCTTAAGGCAAGTCATTCGGATCAAGAGGCTGAGAACACGTATCAAAAATTAATTGAAGTGAAGACTAAGGCAGGAAGTGCAGAAAAAGAAATCGCACCCTATCATTTTGAGCTCGCATTAGCGAGGCATCGCCAAAAACGATTCGATGAAGCGCGTCAACATTTTCAGTTTGCGCTGAAAAACGATTTTAACGAAGGCGTCTGCCATCTCTATTTGGGACTCTACGCTTTTCAGTCGGGAGCTTGGTCGGGATCTGAAGATCACTTTCAGGGAGTCGTTTCATCCGGCGCAGATGACTTAAAGCCGGCGGCTTATTTTTATTTAGCCCAGGCCTATGGAAAGACAGAGTCCCCGGCCCTGGCTACGGAGAGCTTTCTTGCGGCACGAGGTGCTGCCAAGGCGGTTTTAAATGATCCTGAAAGCAGTGCAGAGGCAAAAAAAATAGCACAACAAATTTATGATGCGACTGAGAAGGCTGTTGCGCCATTTGATCACGGCAGCTTCTTTGGGAGTGTGGGTTTTCTCGCAGGGTATGATTCCAACGCCCTCGCCATCCCTTCAACAGTGAGCTCAACATCAGATCAGGCAACTGGAAAATCCACGGTTACTACAATGACTCTCGTGGGGGCAGGATATGCCACGTCTCCAATGAGGTGGATCCAAGCCGTGCCCAGTTACCGTGGATTCTTTGGTTTTAATTTGAACCGAGATTCAAGCTCAGCCGAATTTCCTTCCCATTTAATGTCGCTTTATTTGAATGGTAATTCATTGAGTCGATTCAATTATGGAATTAAACTAGAAGGCGGGCTTACTTTTCAGAATGGTGCCGACTCATCAACAGGACGATTCAAGTATAATCTCTATTCTCAAGCCATCACAGTAGGACCTTATTTGAGATACGAAATTTTGCCCAAATTGC
>JAHFAC010000363.1:2176-2911 GCA_023250755.1 Bacteriovoracaceae bacterium
AATGTTCGTTATTTTCGCCTTTACTTGCGTTACGACAAGGGCAATCGATTTTTCAATCCTGCGGTCGCGCTGAAAAGCGACAGTGATCACACGGCTGGGAGTGAGTACCGCTACGACAATGGGGGAATCGAACTCAGTGATTCGATGCACCTCTCTGACAAGATGGATCTTTCAATCGTATTGAACCAAAGTTCTGCAAAATATTCTGATCGTTCGAGTGGAGAGCGGCGAGATGGTTTATTTTCTTTCGAGGTTTCTGGTAGCCGAAAATTAGCTCCGAAATGGACCCTTTTAGGCAGTGGTCAGGTTGTAAAGAACACGTCTAATTTTCCGGAGAGTTTCGCCTATGATCGCTTTGCCCTCAGTGCGGGGGTAAGTTACGCTCTCTAAGGGCTTATTTATGAACAAGCCCTAGGAATTGAAGCGTGCGGCACTCTGCGTGTATTCACCAAAAATCTGCCTGAGTTCGGCACTGATTTCACCGACAGTTGCCTCGGCTCGGACGGCCTCAAGAATGGGTTCCATCAGATTGCCCTGTGGATTTTTTGCAACCCGAGTTAACTCTGTGAGGGCTGACCTGTGTTTTTTTGGATCTCGTTTTTTTCGAATTTCCGCCAACGCATCTAATGCTCGCTTCTGGCTTTGCGGGTTGAGCCTGAACATTTCGCCCGAGAAGCGCTCTTCTTTTTCACAGTACTGATTGACGCCGACAATGATTCTGTCCCGGCGCTCAAT
>JAHFAC010000029.1 GCA_023250755.1 Bacteriovoracaceae bacterium
CCCAGTTTTGGCAGGCGGATGAGGCAAAATGAGTAAAAAATGAAGCAGCCCATTTACTCCCGAGCTCCAACATGCTTTTGTTTTGTTCGATCAGGGCCCAGTTGCCGCGATCCGGAAGTCCAAGCGGCGAAAACAGTTCGCCTGCCGCGATTCCGCAGGCACCGGATGCGGGGCCGGCTCCCAGCTCAAGGGCTCGAAGCTCTCCTCTGCCCTTCCATTGGAACCCGAGTCGCTTCAGTTCAGCCCAAATACTCGCAACGCGAAATAAATTGGGAGGCATGAAGTAGAGAAAGTAGGCAAGGCGTAAATTTTCTGGATTGGAGCTGTTTCGCCAGTAGGGAGCAAGCCCCTTGGCCGCGGACTCCTCATCGCGTCGATTAAATAAATCGGAGAGTTTTTTCACGTGAGGGATTACGGAGCGCGCGAGGAAGCGCTTGGAATTCAGGCTTTCACCTTCTTGAATAAGACCTCGTTCAAGTGAAAAAGTGCCTAATAGTTCTTCAAAGGGTGCTCCGAAGGCCGAAGCGAGTGAGTCTGGCACACGCATAAGTCCATTATCTGTACCTGGCAGAGCAAGTTCGTCAACAGAGGAGTTTTAGGGTAGGCTCATGGGATAGGATGGAGCCAGACAGGTTTGTATGGACAAGATTTCTGGAAAAGCCCTGGTCCTTGGGCCCTGCTCGGTCGCTAAGTTCATTGCGCAGGATCTTGCGGACTTGGGAATCAAGGTCGAGTGCCACGAAGGAGAGGGGCGTACGAGGGTGTCACCGAGCGATCCGGAGGCATTTCTTGAGTTAAGAAAAATAATCGTTGAGTTTGTTTCTCGCACAGGATTGGATGAGGGAGCAGGTGCTTGTTTTCTTCATCCGGGTACCAGTGTTTGGGCTGAGCGGCCGGAGTTAGCCCATCTTTGCCGTGATTTAGGCGTGCATGTTTTGGCTCCACCGCCACGCGTTTTGAATCTCTTTGGAAACAAGCTTAACCTGATTGGAGAAGCGGACCGCCTGGGTGTTCCTCATTTAGTTTTGAGTTTTGACCCCATTCACAGTGTTCGTGAGTTTGAAGCGGCATTTAAAAAAAATGGGTGGCGATTTCCGATTCTTTTAAAGTCGGTGAGAGGACGTGGGACACCTGGTTTTTTTCTAGTGAAGGGGGCTGAGGACCTAGAGCATGCGCTTTCGCTTTGGTTTGATCAATTGAGATACAACCTGGATGAGGTCCTTGTTTTTGCTGAGCGCTGCCTTGAGGGGGCGAGGCATATTATCCAACCTTTTGCCAGATTCCGCGATGGGGGATCACGGTTTTTCCCGACAGTGGACGCATCTCTTCAGTCTCGCTATAGAAAGATTATTGAGTTTTGCCCTGCTTCTGGAGTGGGCCCTGATGCTGAAAAAAGTATTCACCAAATGAGCCTAAAAATAGCGGATTCTTGTCATTATCTGGGTGTTGGTTTTTTTGAGTTTTTAGTCGATAGCTCTCGAGTTTTTTTGGTAGGTGGCGCGGCCCGCTTGAATACAGGTTTTCCGTTATGGGAAAAAGTCGGTGGTGTGAGCGCTGTTGCATGTCAGGTCGCAGCTTTAGCGGACGAAAAAATTAGGGGCGAAAAGATTTTCCCCCAGCAGTGGAAGATGGGCCTATCGCTGAGACTCTATGCCGAGGACCCGCTCTTACAGCTTCCACAGCCGGGTGTCGTTCGTGAAATTTCTGTGACTAGACATTGGCAAGAGGGCGACGGGGATCAATGGGCAGAAGGTGATTTAAATCTGAATATCGAAACGGGCTCGGAGGTCGCTCCCATGGGCGATGGTTTAGTGGGACTCATTTTTACCGGTGGGGAGGAGCAGACGGCAACCTTGAGAATGGCCCATCGTATTTTGAATGAATTTTGGATCGCAGGTTCGCTGCAAACGAATGATCGATTTTTATCTGAACTTTTGTCCCATCCCTGGGTCAAGGAAGGCGTGTTTCACGCTGGATTTGTGGATGAGGAGTTTGTTCCGGCGATTCGCCCGTCGTCAGTTTCAGCGATTCGCTTGTTTGCATCCGTATGTGCTTGGCTTCTTGAGAAGTGTGATGATTCGATTGCAGGGCATTGGTCGGTTGGAGACCAGTGGGTGCGGCCGGACCTTTCTTTGCTTAAGTGGGAGGGGGATCCTCAGATTTGGAATTTTGAAGAGAGGAAAGGTGTTTCTGGAGTTGTCTTAACCCCACAGGGAGACAGAGAAAGAGTTTGCTGCTTTCCTGTGAGGCCAGGGCGGTGGCAGGTGAGAATCGGAGCCTGGATTTTTTCAGTGAGGCATCTTTTAAAAAAGACAAATTTTGGAAAGCTCTTTGCTTTAGTTACGGGGCGAGTTCATTCGATTCTTTACCGGGAGAACACGTTGATTCACGCTCATGAACCGCTCTTGATCGTTGAGTCGCTTCAAACGTTGGTGCCTCATGCATTGCCTATCGATGTGTGCGTCTTAAAGTGGAGGGTCTTGCCCGAGGCCTGGGTTAGCGTGGGAGATGAGTTGGCGGAGTTTGAGATTAGCTCCCACCTTGCGGGTCAACCCAGGCTGAGTTAACCTTGTTTTTATGCCAAAATATACGCGATGCGTTTCGATTTCCGGTAGAAAATCCCAAGAACTCTACGACCAACTGGCCGCGGACATTGATCGCTTTTTATCAAAAATGTCGATCGGAAAAGTTAATGTCGAACGCAAGCCGGATCTCAAGCAGCTTCAAATCCAATCATCGATGGTCAAGGCCACCTTGATTTGCGAAGAGGGTCAAATCCGGGTCAATGCTGACCTCAGTCTTTTTGCAGCCCCTTTTAGGTCTAAAATAGACGAGGGAATTGACAAGTGGATCGCCCGGACGTTCAAGGCATGAGCGAATCAAAGAGCGTTCTCAAATCAGCCGGTGCGATGGGGATCGCCACGTTTTCAAGTCGGATCTTGGGCTTGGTGCGTGAGCAGGTCTTTGCCATTCTTTTTGGCGCCAGCAATGCAACCGACGCTTTCATCATCGCGTTTCGGATTCCCAATCTTTTTCGGGATCTCTTTGCAGAGGGTGCGATGAGTGCTTCGTTGGTTCCGACTTTCACGCGAGTGAGGACCCAAGAAGGCGATCGTCGTGCGTGGCGAGTGGCGGGCCTGGTTTTTCGAGTGCTTTTTGGGATCACGGGAGTTCTCAGCGTGCTCGGAATTTTATTTGCTCCCCAGTTGGTTGATTTTTATGCCTCTGCCTACCATCAGATTGAGGGAAAATTTGAGCTCACCGTCAGCATGACGAGAGTGATGTTTCCGTTTTTTCCATTGGTTGCGTTGGCGGCTGCATTCATGGGGATTTTAAATGCGTGTGGGCGTTTTTTTATTCCCGCATTTTCGTCTGCTCTCTTTAATGCGACGTCCATTGTTTCGGGAGTCATTCTGGTTTGGATTCTTCCTCATTTTTCGATTCAGCCCATTATCGGAATGGCGATCGGCGTGGTGATTGGGGGTGCGGTTCAGGCGTTTTGTCAGTTCCCGCTCCTTCGAAAAGCTGGTTACCGCTGGTTTTCGAGTGATCCATCTTTGCACTGGCATCGGGATCCTGCCCTTCGGGAGATGCTTTATTTAATGCTTCCAGGGATGGTGGGGCTTGCGGCGACGCAAATCAATGTGCTGGTCAATAGCATCCTGGCTACCTCACAGATGCCGGGAGCAGTTTCATGGCTGAGTTATTCTTTTCGGTTGATGCAATTTCCGATTGGCATTTTTGGAGTTTCGCTGGCGGTTGCAGCTTTTCCGCGTGTTTCTCAACAATGGGTCAATCAGGATTATGCGGGTGCTCGCTTCACCATTGAAGACACTTTAAAACATGTTTTTGCCATCAATTTGCCCGCCTCGGCAGGACTTGCTTTTCTTGGATATCCGATCATCCAACTGATTTTTGAGTATGGGCGCTTTACGCCGATGGCCACGGAAAAAACGGCTTTGGCGCTTGCCGCCTATTCGGTCGGGTTAACAGCTTATTCTTGTGTCAAGGTGCTGGTGCCGGCCTTCTATGCGATGGGTAATACGCGAATTCCCGTTTTATCGAGTGTTCTCTCAGTTTTGCTGACGATTTCGTTAAATTTGCTGATGATTGGTCCGTTTGGCTTTGCCGGGTTGGCACTCGGGACTTCGCTTGCCGCTGTATTTAACGCACTTTTTTTACTGGGGGCAGTGAAGATTCTCTTTCGACGAGTCCAGCTTGAGTTTCCCCTTCTACCCTTGTTCAAGAGTTTTTTAGGGCATTTGGGGATGTCGCTCGGAATGGGGGGGGTCTGTTGGCTTTCTTATCGAGGGTTGGGTCCTTTGATTCCCGATTTTATTTTCTCGGATTATCTTGGAAAAACAGGGATTATCCTCATCCGAGCCCTTAAAGTGGGCGTCATTTGCCTTGAGGGTATAACGCTAGTAGTCATATTTGCTCACTTGACGGGATTTGCTGAATTCAACCAAGCCCTGGATTTTTTTTCAAAAAAACTCAGAAAGAAGCTGAGCTAGAAATCGATTTGAGCTAAGGTGCTCTCTTGAGGGGGCGTAATGGATACACGTCGGGAAACAATTCATTTGCTTTGTAAGAGTATTATCAATCGGCTTGAGAATAAGAAGTCCATTACTTTTCCGCCTCGTTTGAGACAAGTCGTCGAGGACGAGATGTTTGGGCTGATTGGCTCGTTGATTTTGACGGATCAAGATCTCAAGGAGCGCACTCTCATTCGGATGGGGACGCGTGCGGATGTTCTTGAGGGCACTGATTTCGCAGAAAGCGATCAATACAAAGCCGCCAAGAGTGTTGTGCGCGCGACGTTTGGGGATGATTATCTCAATGGTTTTTATTTTCAGCGTCCACTCAAGACAGTCGCCTCATCGCTTGTAGAATATTTCATGCGTTCTTCTCACATTGAAGATGTGTATGAAACCGACGAGGATCTCGAGAGACAGATTGTTGAGATTGTGCGGAAGTTTAATCCCGCGGAACTGCATTAAAATCTGTATCAATTCTGAGACTGACGAAGCTTTAGACAGTGTCTAAAAAATCTCCGCTTTTTTTGTGAGTACAGATTCATGATTGACTGCGCGAGTTTGCCAACTCTTCGAAATTGATGGTTAAAAAAAATTTACACTTCTTAACGATCGAGGCGTTGGGTTTGCATTACCTCACTGTGCCTCATGATTCGCCGATATTCATTTTTACCCGTCATTTTCTGCCTGCTTATGGCTGTGAGTTGGCTCTCACGCCAGGTGAAGCCGATTGCCCAGCGAATGCCAGCAAGTTCTTTGCCTCCAGAGACGATCGAGGGCATTTTCCATTTTTCTGAGTCCCCGGACTCTAAAGATCTCTTTGGGCATGTTTTCAAGCAACTTCAAATTCTGCGTGATCACCCGAAATCCGAAAAATTTGAGGAACCCTCAGGGCCTCTTCGAGGTTATTTTCGATATCAGGTCACAGAAACTAAAGAAGGTCGGAGAATTGCCTCTGCTCAGGGAATTCGTGCCCCAGTTTTGGGTGTTGTGTTGCAATTAGGAGCACCCGAGTCAGAGTCCTTTTCAGGCCTGGTGGTCGAACCGATCTCAGCGGGAGGGAGTGGAGAGTAGGGGACTAGGGCTTCAAACTGATAAGAAAGAGAGCCTCCTCCACTGTCACAAAACACATAAGACTGAATATTCCTGATCGTGAGCTGATCCAAAAGCCAGTCTATCCGCTCTGCTGTTTCGGTACAGCGAGAGCTGTCGCGAAAGAGGGTGAGTCGAATCGACTGCCAAAAGGCTTGAACCGGTTGATCGTGGGGTGAAGGAGGCGTTGCGACTAAACTTGAAAAACTGAGGTCTGCCCCATGATAGCTGGTACACACGACGTTAATACTTTTAGCTTCAACCGAGGGTAGAATGGAATCGGCCGCGTCATAAATGCTCGGACAGCCCTGTCCAAACTCTGAAGTCAGGTGAAATTGATGGGATTTCCAGTAACCTAGGATGGGATTGTTGTTTTCATCAGCCAGGCTCACCAGGGACCATAAACAGCTAAGGCCGAGAATGCTTCCGAGTGTCAGTAGTCGAGTGAGATCAATTCCCCTATTTTTAGGGATCAAACCAGAAATCGCTTTTTCTTTCAAGTAGCGGAGCACCAAAGTTTGACAAGCAGAAAATCGCTCGTCTACACTGGGGGGATGAGGCAGGCTTCATCCCAGATCGCTTTTTTAGCAGGCATGTTTTTTTTCTCTGGATGTGCCCATTTTCGAGGTTCACAGCAAAGTCAGCCTGAGCCGGAGCCCAAAACGCTTACTGAAGTGATTAAGCGAGATCTCAAACCGTCGGGAGCTGCTTTTTCAGGAGTTTCCAATCCGACTGAGATTATGATTCATGGCATAAAACTTCAAAATACCCAGTTTGATTTTCCGGTCCAGGTGAATTCAAGAGTGGAGCAATGGGTAGAGTATTTTTTGGGGAAGGGAAGACCTTACTTCGCAAAATACCTCGAACGTTCGGAGTTTTTCATTCCTTATATCACGCCCCTTCTTAGGCAGAATAAAATGCCCGAAGATTTGGTTTATCTCGCGATGATTGAGAGTGGGTTTAACAATCATGCCCGGTCGCGCGCAAAAGCAGTGGGGCCGTGGCAATTTATTTCTGCTACAGGAAAGCGTTATGGTCTCATGGTTAATTGGTGGGTCGATGAGCGCCGGGATACGCGTAAATCCACGTTGGCGGCGGTTGAATATTTGAAAGATCTTCACGAGATGTTTCAAAGTTGGGAGCTCGCGGCTGCCGCTTATAATTCAGGTGAGGCGAAGATTGCCCGCGCTATTCGAAGGTTTGGCGTTAAAGATTTTTGGGTGATTTCGAGACATCGATTTTTAAGGCCAGAGACTCGTGATTATGTTCCTAAAATCATAGCGGCGGCCTTGATCGCTAAAAATCGGACGCAGTTTGGTTTTCCTGCCTCTTCGACCGTGCAGCCGAGTGCAGACGAGGCAGTGGCTGGAGATGGCTCAGTTGTCAAGGTGGAGAGTGAGACGGATAATGCAAAGCAGCAGCCATCGGCATCAGTTTCCGCTGAGACATTGGCGACGCTCCTGAAAGACGAGGAGATCTATGATCCTTATGAGGATGATCCTGAAGACGAAGTTAAGCCAGAGCCAGAGCAAGTCACGGCGGCCCCGTCTACAGGGACTGAGCCTTTGCCCTTGGCTAAGTCGATTCCCACTCCTCAGGTGAGCAAGAAGGGTGAGCTCAGTGGCTCGGAGTTAGCAGAGTTTGAGGTTCAGAGCCCTGCTGATCTTTTGAAGGTTGCCCGCGCTGCGGAGCTTTCTTATCAAACGGTCAAGAGTTTGAATCCAGAGATTCTTAGTTGGTGCACCCCGCCCATGGCACCCAGCTTCAGAATTAAGCTCCCTTCTTCAGCAAAAGATAAATTTTTAGCCAACTATAATCATGCCGCATTTCCAAGAAAGGTGAGTTTTCTCAGTTATAAGGTTCACAAGGGAGAAACTCTTTCGAAAGTGGCTAACCGTTTTGGAATTAAGGTGGATCCGGTGGCAGATTTAAATGGGATATCGCCACGAATGCCACTTCGGAGTGGGACGAAAATTCTTTTGCCGATGCCCAATGATCAGTCAAGAAGCGTCGCATCGCTTGAGATTCGCGATCCGCCCGAAAAAAAACGGTTTCGCCGAAGGCGTGGGAAGCACAATTACAAGGTGACTTTGAAAAATCGTGAAGGAGCCCGAGTTCGCCCGGTAACCACCCGTGTTCCCCCAGTTTAAGCTCTTAATCCCTCTTGCTTCGGATGCTGCTCCCCCCCTATAAAGAAGAGATGAGTCTCCTTGTCCAAAAATATGGTGGAACCTCTGTGGGATCGCCTAAGCGGATTCTATCTGTTGCAGAGCGGATTGCAAAGGTGCGAGCCCGGGGACATCAGTTAGTTGTCGTAGTGAGCGCCATGGGGCACACGACTGACGAATTGATTGAGCTGGCGCATCGAGTTTCAGATCGTCCCCCCCATCGCGAGATGGATATGCTCCTTACTGCGGGAGAGCGGATTTCGATGGCGCTTCTGAGTATGGCTCTTTCAGATCTCAAAATCCCTGCCGTTTCTTTTACGGGTTCGCAAACCGGCATCATCACGGACTCCAGTCATCGTTGCGCGCGAATTAGGCAAATTCTGGGGGATCGGGTTCGCTCTGCTCTGGCAGAGGACAAGGTGGCAATCGTGGCCGGTTTTCAAGGCGTCAGCGAAACCAAGGAGATTACCACTTTAGGTCGGGGCGGTTCTGACACGACAGCAGTCGCATTGGCTGCTACGCTTGGAGCGGAGTCGTGCGAAATTTTCACGGATGTGGATGGAGTCTTTTCGGCCGATCCTAGGATAGTTCCACAAGCGTGGCTTTGGAGCCAGATTCCGCATGATCTGATGGTTGAAATGGCAACACGGGGGGCAGGTGTTTTGCACCCACGGAGCGTTGAACTTTCTAAGCAGTTTGGAGTTGTGCTTCGCGTACGCAGTAGTCTGAACGAAAGTGAGGGGACCGAAGTGATGTCTAGAAAAAAAGAAATTATGGAAGAATACCAGGTAGTGGGTGTGACTTCGGATCCAGGCAAAGCCCTTCTCATCGTTGATTTGATGAGACCCACCGTATTGAGTTCGATTTGGGACGCAGCGGCCCATGCGCATCTTTCTGTGGTTGCGCCCATGTTTTCGGCGGGTCGGATTGCATTTTTCGCTGAGCGAGATGCCGAAGGTGATTGGAAAAAGAAATTAGAACAGCTCTCGAATGATGGATTTGTCTCAAAATACGAATTTGACAAGACAGTGGTTCCCGTTTCGATCGTGGGCGATCGCTTTTCACAGGATGGTGCAGCTTTATCTGAGGTCATCGAAGCTCTCGGAAAGCACAAGATTCTGGTTACGCATGGCGTGGCTTCGGCTCTTGCGATTACGGTCGCGGTTTCGGCTGGGCGGGAAAAAGAGGCGGTTCAAGCGCTGCACGCACGTTTTCTGGGTGAGGGGAGAAAAAACTAATGGAAGAAAACCAAGTTGTCGTCGTGGGTGACGGTTGGGCAGCGTTGGGTGCCGTTGGATTTTTAGGAGGTTCAGGAGTGCCCGTGCGCTGGATCGCGGGTGGATTTCCACGCTTTTTGGCGCCATTACCCAGTTTCAGTTCAGGTCCTGGCCTTGAAGCCTGGAAGGACTTGGTTTCTCATCTTGGGCTCGAGGTGGGGCAGGCTGAGGAAGGATCGTTTCTTCGTGAATTTAAAAATAAGGCTTTTCGAGAGGCTTCGTGGACAAAACTTTCGGAGTCTGAGGCAAGAATCACTCGGATGAATGAAAGTCTTTGGTGCCCAGAGACTCGATTTGTTCCTTCGTTTGAGAGTCGGTTTGAAAAAGATCCTGTTGAGCTCGAAGAGGGGATTCGTCAATCCATCGCAAAGTTTGCTCATGTGCAGCGCCGAGAAGGAGTTTCAGTTAAAGATTTTTTAATTGAAAAGGGGCACGCAAAAGGCGTGATTTTGGATTCAGGTGAAACTGTGTCCGGAAGTCATGTTTTTTATGCCGATCGAGCGGTGTCTATCGGGGGGCATGCCGGTTTTCGTCACCGGGAGCCATTCGGCGCGCTCCAAATTTTGTTTGTGCATGAACAGGCGATCGGTGGATTGGGGCAGAACTTAGGCGGGATATTGACTCAAGAGGGCCTTCAAGAAGCTTTTTTTGCCCCGGTCACCAAAGAAAGCGGGGATGAATTTCAAAGACATGTTTTTGGATATTTCTCGGCCGATGGAAAGAGAAGTATTTGGACACTCTTCTTGACTGCGGAGGAGACCGAAGACAATCATGAAATCACTAAAAAACTTCGTCGGATCAAACAGGTTTTGGATCGAATGTTCACGGGACCTTCTTGGTTACCAGAGGGTAAGGAGAGTTTTCAGGCAACGATTTTAGATGAGCAGGTTCGATTGATTGAAAAAGCAGTTTTTGTAAAGGGTGAGTCTCCCGAGGAGCCTGTGACGCTTTCAAAAATTCACGGACTTTTCTTTCTCACGGATGCGTATGGCCCGTCGAGCGCTATGCATCAGGCCTCAATGACGGTAGGACGGATTTCGTCGATGTCATTCCCGTCTTCTTGCCCATCTCCTTGACGAAAGCCGGCCGGAGGCCGAGGCAGAAGAGATGGACTTCTTGAGCGCCCCATTGAGCGAGTTCTTGAGCAGCTGTTTTTAGGGTGTGACCGGTAGTCATAAAATCGTCGACCAGCAAGATTTTTTTGTTTTCAAGAGGCCGGCTTGGATTTTTCCACTCCGGATGGATAGCAAATTGGAGTGAGTGGAGTCGCCGATGATTCAGAGCGAGTTCAGCCTGCCGTTTTTGGCCAATCAGCTTTGGAACGGTAAAAAGCGCTTCGAGTACTTGAACTCCCGTTTCTCGACTAATCCAGTTGGCAGTGATGCGCGCTGGGCTTCGACGGAGTTGCCAGCTTCTTCTCAGGTCTTGAGGGATGGGGATGATCCAATCCGCCTGAGTTTTTAACCAGGTATCTTTGAGCGAGCGATCCGCTTGCAGGATTTTTTGATCGAAAAGTGGACCACCGTGTGTTTTCCATTTTTTTAGAACCGAGTATCCCTGCCCAACCAGGAGGTACTTTGCAGCACAAGATTTGATTTTAAGACGCTCATGAAACTGTGCCCAGGGTTTGAGGCACTGCGAATTTGTGGCAGCGGCACATTCCGGACTAGCACAGTGCGGGCAAAGAGGAGGGCAGGGGATGAGGGAGTTTAAGCAGTCTTCACAGAGCGGAAAAGCCTTGGCTGAGGGGGGCTGTTCACAATGATTGCACTGAAATAAAAGACGAAGCATTCAAGCGAGCTTTGCAAAGGTAGGGCCCTTTTCTGCTTTAATATACAAATCACGGAAAAAGAAGTTTAGGCAATATTTTTTATTTTGATTTTACTCGACAGTCGAACATTCCTTTGTCAGTCAGTTGGGGACGGAGTGATGAAGATTATTATCATATTATTATTTAAATTATTGTAATTATTAGTATTTTTATGATTTATCCAGGCGTTGTTTTGCTTGGTATCCGTTTTGCTCTTTAGGGGGTGAAGAGAGCCGGTGAACTGAGAGAGTGTGAGTGAAGAGACGATGACAAATCCTGTTTTATATCGATTGCTCATTTTAGCTGCCTGCTTTTTGTGGCTCGGGCCGGCCATGGCTGAAGATCAGCCCGGTACTGGGTTAGCCGATCCTGCAGTTGCAATGATTTATGAGGCTCTCTATGGAGACACTGAGAGTCAGAGAGCTGCGTCTCTGAGCGAGTTTGAGAAGATCCGGATGAGTTCGAGTGAATCCAGGAAAAAAGAACTCGATGCTCTTGTTCGGGATACCTATTATCTGAAAATAATTACAAAAGAAGTGCCACGCCCGTGTGAGGTGATCTGTTCCTTAGCAAAAAATTCGCAGAAATGGATGGAGTTAGGATTTTTTGATCCAGATGATCGAGATCTTCGCATAACATCCTGGATGTTTTCTCTTCGCTCACTAGCTGCTCTTTTTATT
>JAHFAC010000364.1 GCA_023250755.1 Bacteriovoracaceae bacterium
TTCATTGAAGACTTTGATTTGGACTGTGGGAAAACAATTTGAAATCGTCACGGTCAGCATTAACGCTAAAGAAAAACCAGAATTAGCAGCAAAAAAGAAAGAAAGTTACCTGAAAGAGTACGGGCGGCCCGAGGGAGCTTTGGGCTGGCATTTTCTGACAGGTGAAGAGGCTCAGATCCGAAAGCTCGCAAGTCAGATTGGGTTTGGCTACCGATACGATGAACAGCAAAAGCAATATGCCCATAGTGCCGTGATTTCAGTACTGACTCCGGAGGGGAAGATTTCACGTTACCTCTATGGGATTCAATTTGCTGAGCGCGACTTGCGTTTTTCGCTTCTCGAGGCTTCTAGCGGCCGAATCGGGACGATTATGGATAAGATCATCCTTTTTTGCTTTAGGTATGATGCTCAGTCCAGAAAATATTCGATCTATTTAATGAATATTTTGCGTGCAGCGGCTGCAGTAACTGTTTTAGCATTGGGAAGTTATCTTACGATTTTTTGGCTGAGGCAGCGTCGCTTACTAATGACTGGTTAACCCAAGGGGGTTTAGACTTCATGTTCGACTTTATGTTTGGACTCGTTTTGAGGAACGCGCAGGCAGGCGGATTGCCGCTGCAGGGGACTGAAATAGCGGCGAAATGGGATACCCTTTATGGTTTCTTATTTTGGCTCAGCGTTTTCTTCTTTATTCTTATCGTAGGCGGGATGATTTATTTTGCAGTCAAGTACCGCCACCAAAAAGGCCATCGGACCAAATATATTACGGGAAATCACTCTCTTGAAATCGTCTGGACCGTGATCCCGACGGTTCTCTTGTTGGTGATTTTTTCTTGGGGCTATTATGTTTACCGGGCGATGGTTCAAGCCCCCCCGGGAGCTTATGAAATTCGGGTGATTGCCAAACAATGGATGTGGCAATTTCAGTATGATGATGGCCGGCTGACTTTGGGAGAGGTTTTCGTCCCCATGAATCAACCTGTCAAAATGGTGATGTCTTCCGAAGATGTGCTGCACAGTTTTTTTATTCCGAATTTTCGTGTGAAGCAGGATGTGGTTCCGGGGATGTACACGACGGTATGGTTTGAGGCCACAGTCCCAGGAAGACACCAGATTTTTTGCGCAGAATATTGTGGAACTTCTCACTCCGAGATGTTGGCTAATCTTTATGTGTTGGAGCCAGGGGAGTGGGAGGCGTGGAAGAAGGGGAAAAAACCCACTAGTGTCGCGAGTGGTGGAGGTACAGGCTCTACTCAAGCACCCACAGGGGCTCTGGCTTTGGGTGGACTGGCTGAGCAAGGCAAGAAACTCATGACGACAAAAGGATGTTTGGCTTGTCACTCGGATGATGGCAGCCCAAAAGTAGGTCCTAGTTATAAGGGGATTTATGGGCACAAGGTTGAATTTGTAGACGGCTCGAGTACTACGGTCGATGATAATTATCTGCGTGAGTCGATCGAAAATCCACAAGCCAAGGTGGTCAAAGGATTTGCTCCGGTGATGCCTCCCTTCAAAGGGCTGCTCTCAGAAGATGAGATGAACGCGATTTTGGCTTATATCAAGAGCCTCAAATGAAATTTTTCGGGATAAGTGCGAATAAGAGGAGGAGTGATGGGACATAGTGTTGCTGAAACTCAAGAGGGTTTGAATTATCTGAATCAAACCACCGGTATTGGATCCTGGTTGAAGACCTTGGATCATAAACGAATCGGGATCATGTACTTATTCAGCATTCTCTTTTTCTTCATGATGGGCGGCATTTTTGCGCTCCTGATTCGGATCGAACTGCTGACGCCGGGCAAGACCATCGTTGATGCACTCACTTATAATCGTCTCTTCACTTTGCACGGAGCGATCATGGTTTTCTTGGTGATCATTCCCTCGATCCCGGCCGCGCTCGGAAATTTCGTGCTTCCGATGATGTTGGGGGCGAAAGACGTTGCTTTTCCGCGTCTCAATCTCTTTTCTTATTATATCTATATTTTAGGCGCGATTATTGCGCTTTGCGCGCTTTATTTTGGGGGAGCGGACACGGGGTGGACCTTCTATACGCCTTACTCGATCCGAGCCAGTGGCGGAGTGATTCTCATTGTGCTTGGGGCGTTTGTGGCGGGATTTTCTTCGATTCTCACCGGTCTCAACTTCATTGTTACCATCCATAAATTGCGAGCTCCCGGATTGACGTGGGGAAGGATTCCGCTTTTTTGCTGGGCGATTTATGCGACCAGCGTGATTCAGGTCCTAGCAACCCCGGTTTTGGCGATCACTTTGCTTCTCTTGATCTTGGAGCGGGTTTTTCAGATCGGGATCTTTGATCCGAAGATTGGCGGGGATGCGGTGCTTTTTCAGCATTTTTTCTGGTTTTACTCGCATCCGGCCGTTTACATCATGATCCTTCCTTCGCTTGGGATCATCTCAGAGTTGGTTCCGGTATTTTCACGCAAGCCGATTTTCGGCTATCGCGCGATCGCCTATTCGTCTTTTGGAATCGCTTTGGTGGCCTTCATCGTTTGGGGGCATCATCTCTTTGTCAGCGGCCAGTCAGAGCTCGCAAATTTTGTTTTCTCGCTCTTGACGATGCTGGTTGCGATTCCCACTGGAATCAAAGTCTTTAGCTGGGTGGCTACGATGTACAGGGGATCGATCCATTTTAATGCACCCTTTCTTTATGTGATGGGTTTTATGGAACTCTTTGTGATCGGCGGGTTGACAGGGGTTTTTCTGGCGACCCTTGCTATTGACGTGCATCTTACAGATACTTATTTTGTGGTTGCCCACTTTCATTATGTGATGGTGGGAGGGGCGTTGATGGGGATGTTCGGTGGATTGCACTATTGGTTTCCGAAGATGACCGGCAAAATGTATTCTGAGAAGGCGGCGCTCTGGTGCTTTCTTTTTATTATCATT
>JAHFAC010000365.1 GCA_023250755.1 Bacteriovoracaceae bacterium
TGATCGTTTCAAAAATCTAAAAAAAGATTTAGGTGCAAAAGAGTTTTGGGTCGCGTGCCAAGAGCCGTTTCCCAGGGCCAGCGCTGCCGTGGAAATATTGCCGTGGCAGGAGGTTCTCAAGAGGTTGTTTTAGAGCCGGTTCGGAGTGAGCACCATCAGTCCGATTTTTTCTCCGTCAATCTCAAAGATCTGGTTTTTTCGCGAAGAGGTGGTTCCCAGAGTTTTTTTCCCAATGCGGGCGATTGTGACGGCAGTGGGGTTTTCGTGGCGATCCTTGAGTAGAGCCATGAATTTTGGATGTGCTTTGAGGTCCTTTTGCGCGCGCTCAAGAAGGTCGGGGGTATCTATGAATTTATTGATACGAATCTGTGTGAGCTCTTCTAAAAGCCTTGGGACTCGTTCGGGGAGGTGTTTGTGTTTTCGGTCCACCCAGTCGTCGCCGTCTCTTTGTGCATAAAGGAGAAGTTTTCCGCCTGCACGAATTTCAAATTCGTCCACGTCCTCTGAAGGGAGGTCGAGAAGTTTAGTCTCCCTGAGTTTTTCAAATGAACTTAAATGTCCGAGGACCCCAAGAAAAGCGCCTTCGGCGACGAATACGCCGCGAGCACTTTCGCGGGCGTATCGCGCCTTGCTTTGAGGGACCTGAGCCCCAATTTGAATTTCATAGATTTGAGTGAGAGCCTGCCATCTCAATGTGAACCAGGGAGGTGAAAGTCCCAAGGTTGTTTCTGAGGCTTGAGGGGGGGCGGTATTTTTCGGAGCGCGCAAGGATTTTAAAGCATCGAGTAAGTGAAGGATGTAGTTGCTGTCGGCCCTGCGATCATGAAGTTCTGGGTGTTCTGAAGAGTCTGTTGAACTTGCGGCCATTTCCCATAAATTGGAATCGCTGCGTTTCAGGCGTGTGCTCCAGTGATCTTGAGTTTCTGGGTCATTTTTGATGAGTGTCAGCTCGGTTACTTTTTTTGGATTGAATTCAAAGAGGGGCAGAGGAGGAGAGGTGGGCGGCGTGCCAAATCGGCAAGCGGGCCACGCGAGAATTGCGGTTATACCTGTAAAAACAAAAAGAAGAGTTGTAAATTTCATGGAGTTATTTTGAGTCATTTCCTGCTCCTCAGGTTGACATCCTAGAGACAGCTGGCTACCGTGGCAAGGATTTAGGGAGGTTTTGCCAATGGGTGGAATTCAGGGGCAGGCTGTTTTTGAGTGGTTGCGAAGTGGCGGTTTTGCCATGTACCCTCTTTTGCTCTGTTCCTTTTCGGTGTGGGTCATTATTTTTGAGCGGCTGTGGCACTATCGCCGTTTAAGGCGAGAGCTCAAGGCCTTCCACTTAGAGGCACTGAATGCGATTTTACGAGGTGGCATGTCCGGAAATTCTGCGTCGGACTGGGAACGTCTCCGTTCTCTCTGCGTGCGGCATTCGAGACTCCCTACCGCGCAACTTTTGACTGAAGCTTTAGAGAGACTCACGACTTCGGATGAGCGACTTCGCAAGAAGTGGCAGGACCACTTAGAGCGTCGGCGTCAGCTTTTGAACCAAGAACTTCGGGGGCAGCTTTGGATTTTAGGCACTATCGGAAGTTCTGCTCCTTTTATCGGTCTTTTTGGGACTGTGGTCGGGATTCTCCGGTCTTTTCACGAGATGGCCAAAACGGGCTCAGGAGGATTTGCGGTCGTAGCCAGCGGAATTTCAGAGTCACTGATTGCCACTGCGGCCGGCATTGTCGTCGCTGTGGTGGCGGTGATGGCTTACAACACTTTTCAAACTCGTTGGAATTCACTGGTGCTAATGATTAAACTCCACACCGAAGAGCTCGCTGAAATGCTCGAGTGCATGTCCGGAGAGACTCCTTGTGGCAGTTAGGTCGTCGTCCATAGAGTATGGGCAGGACGGGAGCGGTGATGGTGGGATTGTTGCCGAAATCAATATCACACCGCTGACGGATATTTTTCTCGTACTTCTGATTATTTTTATGGTGACCAGTTCTGTCATGTCGCAGATGGGCGTGGATGTGAATTTGCCCAAAGCCAGCTCGGCTACCACTACGGCCGAGCCCGAAGGTGTGATTGTGACTCTTCTTCCGGGCGGCAAAATGCGGATCAATGCGGAACAAGTAGAGATGGGTGATTTTGCCACTCTCGAGACCAAGCTCCAGGCCAGTTTTAAAAAAGCGCCTTCACGGCTCGTGATTTTAGAGGGAGATCGACAGGCATTTTTAGGGTCTGCTATTGAAGTGATGGATCACGCACGCAAAGCAGGGGCAGAGCGCTTTGCGATCGCGACAGCAATGAGTGAGGGGAGTGCCAAGAATTAGGGCAGACTTGAGAATCAAGTCGTCAACTCTTGAGTAATTTCTCCCAAAAATACGCGGTTAGTGTCACAAATCCTATGAGTGCAGCAAAAGAGGCGTAAGCTTCGTAGGCTTTGTTCTTCCATGCTGTTTGCCAGGAAAAATTTCGGTGAGAGGGGTCAGCATTGACTTGGCCCAGTTTCTGGATTTTTGCTGGGAGGAGTTTTGGGAAAAATCGGGGGACCAGTTCGCAATACCGCACATAGGGTTTGCCAAAAATTCGGAGCAACTTGGTCTCTTCATCTCGAATGATGTAATGGTAAATCGCCGCAAAGATGACTGTGACGACAGCGAAGAGAGCGAGATTCCCGGTAGCAGCAGCGGTTCCTACGGCCATGAGATAGGTTCCCAAATAAAGGGGATTGCGTACGTAACCATAGGGACCGCCGATCGCAAGTCGAGAGTCTTTTCTTAAGTACCCGCTGGCCCAAAATCTTAAGGTTGCGCCATTGAAGCAAATAAGAATTCCGGTCCAATCAGGATATTGACGGGCGGAGAACACCAGCAAAATTGCAAAAATCCAAGCGATCAGGATTCTTGTTTTACCTTGAATGAAG
>JAHFAC010000366.1 GCA_023250755.1 Bacteriovoracaceae bacterium
GGATCAGATCGTTCAGGGTATTCTTACCCCATCCTGGCAAAAGTCGAAATCCAGGGACAAGAAGACGGTCTTTATATTGGATTCATCCGAAGTGGCACCCAGATTGCCCTCCGCGGAGCTCAGATCATGGCTCTCCCTCCCCGCGCACAAAATATTGCGCCCATTCCCGCCGCCGAAAGCATTGAAGGCGTGCTCCTCATGGACAAAAAAATCTCGACCTCGACCACTGCACAACACAAGCAAGTTTTCATCAACCGCGGATCAGAAGACAGCATCAAAGTCGGAATGATTTTTCGCGCCTATGAGCATCGCGATCCCTCCAATCGAGCTGTCATTACGGATAAGGATTTTATTACACAAGCAGATATCTTGGTCATTCAAGTGGCAGAAACATTTTCGGCTGGACTCGTGATTCGAAGTCTGCACCCCATTGAAGAAGGGACTCGCATTGTCCTCCTCACAGATGTCTCAGACCTCCTCAAAGGAAAAAACACCCTCAACCTTGCTACACCAGAAATTTCAAAACCCCTAGAACCAGCTCCTCCTTCTCCAGAGCCCCCAAAATCCAAAAACCCATCCAAAGAAGGGGACGACGATCTGGACCAACTCGATCAGGGAGGGGAGCTCACACCCGATGAAGAAAAAGAACTTGATCAACTCGAACAGTGGACAGATCAAGCTCCTTCAAAAATAGGAGCTCCGGAACCAGAAACAACCCCAGAAACAGCTCCGCCACCTCCACCAGAAAAATCGGCCCCCACTCAGGAACCAGAATCCATGAGTATCGATCCAAGCGAAGACAACGAGCCGCCACCTCCTCCTCAAGGCCCATAATATGCAATGGGTCGACCTATGGCCCACTCATGTATTTGTCAGATTGATCGAAACCAATTTTCCCATCTTTGGCAAGTAAATCAGCCCCCGCTGACCCTTTATGCTCAAGGAACAAAAGAAGCACTCACGCTGCTTCACTCACTTCCAGAACGAGGACTTGCCGTGGTTGGGACCCGGTATCCTCTTGCTCGGTCCGTTTCTCAAACACGAGAGCGGATCCTCGAACTCGAGGGATCAGGATTAATCATTATTTCTGGATTTGCCCGCGGGATCGACTCCACCGCACACCAAGCGGCACTCGATGCAAAGTTAGCAACTCTTGCGGTTGTTGGCAACGGACTGGATATTCTCTACCCTCCCGAAAACGCAGAACTTCGAGAAAAAATCCTAGCTGCCGACGGCTTAATAGTTTCAGAATTCCCAACTGGAACACCCCCCATGGGGCGAAATTTCATTAATCGCAATCGACTCATCGCCGGCTGGTCCAAGGCAACTTGGGTGGTTGAAGCGCCTGAACGCTCCGGCACACTCAATACCGCAAAATGGGCAAGGGCACAGGATCGCACCTGCTATGTCACACCTTGCTACCCAGGAGATCCTGTTCTAGCTGGAAATCAAAAGCTTTTAGAACAATGTAACGCTACTGCTCTGTGGGGGACCTTTAATTTTGGAATGACCTGGCTCGAGCTTTCTAATCCGATTTCATCCCGCTCCCGAAGACCTCGAAAGGGCTCTGATCTCGACCTTCTTACCCACCAAGTTGAGCTTCTGACGTGGCAATCCGGGGGAGGAGAGCCGGCTCAACTTTTGAGCTGGGCACTGTCCCTAGGGTGGTCCCCTCAAAGGTTCTTCCACACCCTCCAAACAACTCTCAAAAACCGGCTCTTGCTTGATGAAAATGGTCTACTCTTGAAAAATTCCAGAGAATCCGACTAAATTAAGACATGGTTAAAAAAGCGCTGATCATCGTGGAGTCTCCCTCTAAGGCAAAAACCATTCAAAAATATCTTGGACGCGAATATATCGTCAAAGCCAGTGTCGGGCACATCAAAGATCTCCCCAAGAACAAGTTGGGCGTTGATCCTGCCAAAGGCTTCAAAATCGATTACCAACTCATTCCCTCTAAAGCGAAAGTGCTTGAGGAATTACGTAAGGCCTCAGAAAAAGTTCCAGAACTTTTTCTGGCCACCGACCCTGACCGCGAAGGTGAAGCGATCGCCTGGCACATCAACGAAGAATTGAAAGCCCGTGGCAAAAAAGTGCGCCGCGTATTATTTAACGCGATCACCAAGCCTTTGATCATTCAAGCGCTGAAAAATCCACTGGATTTGGACATCAATAAATTTCAGGCTCAACAAGCTAGACGCGTTTTAGATCGCCTCGTGGGTTACAAAATCAGCCCATTGCTCTGGGACAAGGTGAAGCGGGGTTTATCCGCGGGTCGAGTCCAATCGGTCGCTCTTCGACTTGTGGTCGAGCGTGAAACCGAAATCAAAGCCTTCAAGCCCGAGGAATATTGGGAAATCGATGGCCGCTTTGGCAAGAGCGGCATTGATTTCGAGGCAAGCCTATTCAAAACCAATGGCAAAGATCCTGAGTTGCCTAACCAAGCCACCGTCAACACCTTGCTCGAAAACCTAAAAGGTGCTGATTGGAAAATAAAATCCATCGACCAAAAAGAGCGCGCTCGCCGTCCCGCCCCACCTTTTATCACCAGCCGGTTGCAGCAAGATGCTGCACGAAAGCTGGGCTTTAGCGCAAAAAAGACGATGGCCGTAGCTCAACGGCTCTACGAAGGACTCGATCTCGGAGATCTGGGCACTCACGGCCTCATCACCTATATGAGAACCGACTCTTTTCGAATTGAGCCCGTAGCCCTACAAGGGGTTCGGGATTACATTTTAAATCAATTCGGAAAAGAATATCTCCCTGCCGAACCCAATTTTTACAAATCCAAAAAAAGCTCACAAGACGCGCATGAGGCCATTCGCCCTACGTCGTTGGAATTAAAGCCGGATCAGATCCAAAATCTGATGGACCGTGATGACTTTCGACTCTACCAATT
>JAHFAC010000367.1 GCA_023250755.1 Bacteriovoracaceae bacterium
ATTTCTTAACTCGCGTGGACGCATCCTTTGGATCCTCAATACTGAACAGCCCTGCGAGATTTCTTTTTTTGAAAATGGAACTCAACTCGCTCAAACAGGAATCCATCTCATTCGCGCCAACCGTCGCCTTCCTGAAACGGAGTTCAAGATTCCAGTCCGATTACTCTCTCTTGTTTACAGTCGTCACCGATTAGGGATGGTTTTCAGCCGTTGTCTGCGGATTTTTCTTCCACTCCAAACCACCGACATCAGTTCAGGCAATCTAGTCCTCAGGCACGAGTTGGCCCTTCAGGCGTTTGCCGTTCAATCTTTCACTAACCTTATTTTCAAGATCGAACTCAGTCTGGTCGCAAAAACTCATGGATTTACTGAACAAGATCTCCCAGTAGTCCTCAGTTTTGAAAGAGAAAAATCTCAAGTTCGGATCACAGCTGAAATTCTTGCCTTTGCAGTTGGCTTGCCCTTCTTGTGGCTCCGATTTAAGCAGGGATTTTATGCCCCACCTCCTACACCCATGGCCATCACAGCTGATGATTGGGGCCTCTCTCCTGCCGTAAACCGCGGAATCCTTGCCCTGGCAAAACAAGGGGTCATTCGCCGCGTTTCGATTATTTCAAATTCAGAACATCTCGAAGAAGACCTTTCTGAACTGCTAAAAACGCCCAACGTTGAACTCGGCCTTCACTTTAATCTCACTTATGGTCCCCGTGCGATCGGAACTCCATCTCAATTGCTTTGGCGCTGGATGACCGCATACGGAATCACAAAAGAGAAGCTGAGAACCCAAATTCAACAAGAGTTAAAAACACAACTCGCCGTTGCAAAATCAAAAGGGATCCCAATCCGCTATGTAGATGGGCATCATCATATCCAGATCATCCCTGGGCTAGTAAGTTGCCTGGCCCCGCTCCTGAAAGAAGCTGGAATTTCGCGGATTCGACTCCCTTACGATCGATCCCTTTGGTTTACAAAAAAGTACTCGATCCTATTCTTCTCTCTCCTTTCTAAACACTCAATTCTTCATCATGGATTCCAGATCACTCCTTGCTTTTATCCCCAAAAAATCCATTTTTTGGATCACGGACGACTCAGATGTCGTCTGCTCACGGACTCAAATGCCGAAGTCATCGTCCATCCAGCCGTGGCAAATGATTTCTCACTCTTGAGCTACCCCGACAGTTATGGAAGCGGTCGCGTGACTGAATACCTCGCACTACAAATGCTTGCGCTGACACGCACTTAGCACCAGGAGACCCAGACCTATTCTTTCAAAACTCCGTAAGCATCACGTATTTTGGATCGTATTCCTCACGGGAGCCCTTCTCCTCGGTATGATTTTTCGTCTTATTTGGGCTGCAGATATGGAGTATAAAGAGGATGAGGCTTACGCCTTTGCACGAGTGCTTCATGCAGGTTACGATGAGCCTTGGCCTTGGTTAGGCATTTCTTCTGGAGTTTACATTCGCAATCCAGGGATGAGCGTGTGGGTCTTTCTCCTCCTTGGCAAGCTTTTGAACGTGACAGAACCCACAGACCTAGTCAGAGGAGTCCAGCTCTTAAATATCCTAGCCATTGTCTTACTCATTCCTCTCACCCTTTTTTGGATCCACTCAAAAGACAGAAAGAGCTGGCTCTGGGCCATTGCTTTGATCTGCGTCAACCCTCTTGCGGTAGCATATCAACGCAAAATTTGGGCACAATCAGTCCTTCCTTTTTTCTGCGTACTTTTTCTTGGCGCATGGCTTCAACGCCACAAAAGGTGGTCCCCACCTTTTGTGGGTTTTTTTGGGGCCTGCCTGGGTCAGATTCACATGAGCGGATTTTTCTTTTATGCAGGATTTTTACTTTGGACTGCTCTTCATGACCGAAAAAGCATCCACTGGAAACCATGGGCATTGGGGACTCTTGTAGGTGGACTCCCTCTCCTCCCCTGGATCATTCATGCCTTGACCTTTCATATTGATCTCAAACCCACGGATCACCCTATTTTTTATGGTTGGAAAGAACTGCTTCAACTTCGTTACTGGGTCTTTTGGATGACCAATCCCTTGGGGCTCCATCTCGGAAATATCTTAGGAACAAAAAACGGCAGTAATTTATTTCATCAGCTTGCCGATTTTTTTCAATTCCCCCTTTATTCAGGGCACCCCACCTATGGTGTCGCCCTAGCACACGTCATCTTGGGCTTAGTAGGGGCATCCATTTTTTTCCGAGGGTTTTACATTTACCTTCAAACGAGAAAGCAAAAATCGACACCCTCAGCTCCGTCATCTGACTTGTCAACCGATTTGATGATCGGCGCAGCACTTTGGGGATACGGCCCCCTGCTTACTTTGAGCACAGTTCTCATTTATCGATTTTATCTTTTAATCACATTCCCCTTAGAGTTTGTCTGGCTCGCACGCTTGGCTCTTTCTGATCGCCGCTTTGGAGAAATCAGTCTTTCATTGCTTTTTTTAGCTCAGCTCATCGTATCTGCCTCTTTTCTGCACTATATCCACGTACGAGGTGGCGCTCCGCAAGGGGATTATGGACTCGCCTATCATCTTCAGTTAAAGTGAAAAGGACTTATGAAACCCAATTCAGGCTTATTTGCTGACCTTCAGACGCGTGGACTGGTAAAACAAGTGACTGATCCAGGTATCGCCGACATCCTGGATCAGCGGCAACTCACCGTTTATGCAGGATTTGACCCCACGTCTGATAGTCTCCATGTAGGAAGCCTCTTGCCCATTCTCACGCTTAGACGTTTTCAGCAAGCAGGCCACCGGGTGATTGCAGTCGTGGGAGGTGCCACTGGGATGATTGGCGATCCAAGCGGCAAATCTCACGAGAGAAGCTTGCTGAACTCTGACCAACTCAAACTCAACCTGGCCGGAATCACCACGACTCTCTCTC